>JBGSYX010000305.1:0-2488 GCA_041750735.1 Cyclobacteriaceae bacterium | reverse complement strand
AACAATTCCTGGAAATTATAGGCAAGGCTATTGATTTTTTCTGTCAGGTCAATGGCCTCCATGCTTGAGAACTCCTTATTTTCGATTTTAGTCAGCAAACTGAGTGAGCGGCTCATTTTGGACATATGATCTATGGAATCGCTCACGGAGTTTATAAGCATCATTTGGTCTTCATCAAGGTTTCTGGATTGAAGTAACAATTCCAGCTTGCCTTTAGCCACAGCAAGAGGTGTCTGCATTTCATGGGACGCATTTTCCGAAAACTCTTTGAGGTTCTTGTAGTCCATCTTGTTTTTTATAACCATTTGCTCCAGAATCGAGTTCAAATCGCGAAATTCCCTGGTCTTGGTTTTTCCGAAAATGGGCTCTTCTGATTCCCTGAATCGCAAGCCCTTAATTGCCTGAAGAGTAATATTGAACGGGCGGAAAAGCCAGCTTGAGATGAGAAAACTCGCCAGAACAAGCACAATTCCAAGAATTATAAACAGGCGAGTGAGCGAGTCGAACACGCCAGTAAATATATCGTCCGATTCCACGATGACATCAAAAAGCTCGATTTTGTAAGTTTCCTCATGAATTTTTCGGATCACACTCAGTTTTCGGTGTGGTTCCAGACGGTCGATCATCGGGCTGGGGTGGTCGGCAAGGGTATCGGTAAAAACAAATCTTGTTTCCTCTACACTATTATCGACTTCAACGATGGTTTGTTTATCATTGTTGAACGAGGATGCGTTCTCCCCATTTTCAATGGAATTCTGAAGACTCAATAACCTCTGCACTAAGTATCTGTCGGTCTCAACCTGTATTTGCCGCTGAAAAATGTCGTACGTCATAATGCCCCCTACGCCAAAAACAATGAACGTGAGAACCAGATAGAACAGGGTGGCCTTTACAAGTAATCGCATGGGTTAGCTGAGCGTGTTAAATTTATACCCCATGCCATATATAGTGGTAATATAATCTCCACCGCCGGCCGCAAGAATTTTTTTTCTCAGGTTTTTAATGTGCTGATATACAAAATCGAAAGAGTCATAGTAGTCTGCCTGATCTCCCCAGAGGTGTTCTGCTATAGACTGCTTGGTGATGACACGGTTTTGGTTAGAAATAAAAAAGATAAGAAGTTCGTATTCTTTTTTGGTCAGTTCAATTACAGTTTGAGCTACAAAGACTTCATGGGCGTCTAGGTCAATAAGAATTTCTCTGCACTCAATAACCTTCTTATTGCTAAAATTTCTCCTTCTGTAAATCGCTTTGATGCGGGCATTCAATTCCGACAAATGGAATGGCTTCGTTATGTAATCATCTGCACCGAAATTCAATCCACTGAGTTTGTCATCCAACGAATTCCTTGCTGAGACAATAAGCACACCCACTTCAGATGATTGTTTGTTCAGCGCCTTTAAAACGTCCAACCCGTCGCCATCCGGCAAAGTCAGGTCCAATATCACAACGTCATAAGTAAAAGAAACAACCTTATCGATCGCCTGGTGGTAATTGAAGGCTGTCTCGCAGGTGTTACCCTCCTTGGCAAGGTAACTTTCCATATTTTTTGATAATTCTGAATTATCTTCGACGATGAGCAGCTTCATGTTTTTTAGTTAATCTCTTATAGACATTCAACCGGAAGTGTAAAACATAAGTGGCATTGTTTCAACGAGCCGGTAATCCTTCAAACTAACAAAATTATCTGGCTTTTCTGAAGAATATTTGAAGTTGTGTATATATGGGGCTTTTATTTACTTTCTCTTTAATCTGCGCTTTTTTCTTCCTAATTTTTGTCCTCGATACGCGATGAGACACAGGCAACTACATCTTATTTTTTTTATTCATCTTTTCTTTTTCCTGGGGCTGGGACAAAATGCTACTGGGCAATTTTATATATCCGGTATTATCATTAATAAGGAAACAAAAGAGCCAGTACCATTTGCCAATATAGCGGTAAAGGACATTTACAAAGGAACAGCCAGCAATGCTATTGGTGAGTTCGCATTTAAAACGGATAGCCTGCCAATTACCTTAGTAATAACCCATGTAAGCTTCGAATCGAAGCTAATCGAGATTAGGATGGAGTACAACCGGCTTGTCGTGGAGCTAACTCCTGGCAAACTGCTCATGGATGAGTTGGTGGTGAAAGCAAAGGGCAATGATCAATATGCCTATGATCTTGTAAAGAGGGCCTATTACAAAGTAATTGGTCGTGGAGGCTCCATCCGTTACGGGAAAGGGTTCTACCGGCAAATATCAAAAAATGGTGACCAGTATTCCGAACTCTATGAAGTATTCTACGATACGAAATACAGCAATAATGGTGTGGAAGACTGGGCAATTCAGGAAGGCCGGTATGCGCTGAAACTATCGACCATCGATTCATTTATCTACAACAAAAACTTCACAATGCTTGTGCGGTTGCTGACTGTAGTGCAGCCAAGCACTGATGACCTCGTGATGCCGGTGAGCGAAAAGGTTGAAGAGCAATACTTCTTAAAAA
>JBGSYX010000304.1:0-15334 GCA_041750735.1 Cyclobacteriaceae bacterium | reverse complement strand
AACATTGACCCCTCCGGCGGAGGGGAGTTCTTTGTTGAGAAGTTGGTTGACAGATCAAAGTTGACCCTTGGTACTGTCAAGCTTTTCCCCTTCTCCTCATTCCCGTTGAACTGCTAAACCATTGAACCGCTTCCCCCTTTTCCACTGAACCATTGAACTCCTGAACCGCTGAACTGGTTATCAATCCCCCCAACCCCCTTCTCCAATGCTATTAAGTTCAGGAATTCAATATATCCTCTCCCTTCATCCCTCTCCAAGAGAGGGACAGGAATCGGTCTTAACTTAATAGCAGAGCCCCCTTCTCCAAGGGGGAGTATCAAGTGCCGCTTTCCCTCTTCCCACTTCCCCGCTTTTCCCTTTTCCACTGAACCATTGAACTCCTGAACCGCTGAACTATTGAACCATTGAACTGCTGAACCGTTGAACCCCCTTCCCGCTTCCCACTTCCCGCTTCTCCACATTGCCTCTCGAAAAATCGCACTGGCAAAATAAAAAATCGCACTTCCATTTGGGTCAACTGGTACGTAGCAGTTGGGTAAAATGGTAGTGCCATTTTGTGAAATGCTACTGCCATTTTTTACGATGGTACGTACCATATTTTACATCCCGTTTTTCACCTTCTAACCGGCCGATTCCTGGCACAAAATCCCTCAAAAAAATAAATTCCTGAACCCGTATATTTTTAACATTATTTAACATTTCGACCTCTGTATCTGGCAGATAATTTGATTCTTTCATAGTAGAAATGCTGCCAAAGGCGCCACGGTAAAGCAGTTCTGCAAATCAATTTTCTTTCACAATTTAAACTTTAAGAACATGGCAATTAAATTTCATGCTGTGCAGCGGAAGGATCCAAGGGATCGTACCCTGCCAGGAAAGTACTACGCGGAAATCGTAAACCGCTACGAGATCTCCTTCGAACAATTTCTCAATGAGATCACCGATATGAGTACAGTGACCGTAGGTGATACCTACAATGTGATGCAAACCTCTATCCACCTGATGAAGAAACACCTGCAGGAAGGACGTATTGTCAGATTGGGTGATTTGGGCTCCTTTTACCTGACTATCAGCAGTGATGGAAAGGATGCAATCGATGATGTGGATGCCAAAAGCATCGTTCAGGCGAATATCCGCTACAGACCCAGCGTGAAGCTGAAAGAAATACTGAATCGACTCAGTTTTCAAAAGACGCTGGTGAATGGTACTCAGGCAACTGGCGGATGAATTAGTATCAGGAAGGGGGTTGGGCCATAAGTCCATCCAAATGTCAATCTGAGACCGAACATTTTGGTAATATGCACAAACCTGCACATCTGAGGCAGGCGTGGATGACAAAAATAGTACAAACCGTCATCGCGAGGCACGAAGCGATCTCCAGTTTAACAAGAGATTGCTTCTTCACCACCCTGAAACGCGGGCGGTTCATCGCAATGACGGTAATTTGTCATCAGTTGTGCAACAAAGGAATTTGAAGGCACATTTGGTTTCCCAGACTTTGGCTCGACTCCCTGACTTCGCTCAGGCAGGCGTTCAATCAATCAGGATAGGCCAACCTCCTTTCTTACACATTTTAAAATATGACTCACAATGAAACCTCTTCTTATATTATTATTGCTCTCCTCCACGATGTATGCAGAGGAAGCACAAAAGCCGCCAAAAAATAAATCTGATCTTTACATACAGTTAGATGAGCGTATAACAGAACTGGAATTACAATTAATGACAGAAATTAACCTGATTCATAAGAACCAGGAGCTGATCAAGGAAGAAATGTTGCGGCTCAATGACAAACTTGAAAGCCGATTCGACAAGTATTTTCTGTGGGGTTATGGCACCTTGCTGGTCGTGATTTCCACCCTCGTCAGTGTGATTTTTAATAAGCAAAAAATAATTAAACCCCCTGCCGGGCGACGATCAAAGATGGTCTTATCGCAGCTACAGAAATGAATAACGGATTACGAGATATGCCCAATCCAACCTTATTGTATAAAGGTTTTGCTAAACATGTAAAAAGTTATTAGAAGGCTAAATTTGTTACTACTTTCTTATCTTGGCAAAACTTTAATCCAAAAACAAATGCTAGTAAGACAACTAGTGTCTTTAAATATCCTTCATTTGCGACGACAAACAGCCGGCATTGAATAAAATGCGTAAAAAATTTGAGTGAAAGGATGAATAGAAAAATATACTGTTTGAGACGCGACGCAAGGAGCGTCGAGTTTATATTTTTCCATCCTGACACTAAAATTTTAGCTATTTTATTCACAGCCTTGACTTTTTTGCTTACTTTTTGTGTCAAGACAAAAAGTAAGTGCCTGTCCGGCATGAGGACAAACAATTCAGTGCAAAAATATTCTCATAGTTTTTCTGCAGGCCTTGAATAAAGAACCTATTCAATCAACATTACCACAAAATCAAATAACTCATTGAAAGTCCACCTGTTCTTCCGTAAACCAACATCCGGCTTCCGCAGTATAGAGGAGCTGTTTCAGATTGTCATCAATGCGTTTGATGGTTTGGATTGCGTGAAACTGGAAGTTCCGGAGAAAAAAATATCGCCTGGACGTTTATGGAAGAATCTCACTTTTGCCAGAAAGAATCGCGGTGAAGTAAACCACATTACCGGCGACATACATTACCTGGCGCTTGCAACAGGGCGAAATACTGTCCTCACTATTCACGACTCATATTCCGGCATCACAGGACCGTGGTACCGAAAACTGGTAATAAAGCTATTCTGGTTTTGGATTCCTTCAAGATTGGTGAAACGAATTACCACCATATCAGAAAAATCCAGGAGGGAGATAGAGCGGATTATTCCGTTTGCCAAAAACAAAATTACGGTGATACCGAATCCGTACAATCCGCAATTATTACTGGGCAACCGGCACTTTGAGGAAAATATTATGCCGGAAACACAAAAACCGATCGTATTGCATTTGGGTACAAAATCTAATAAAAACCTGGAACGCACCATTGAGGCGATGGCCGGACTGCCCTACAAAATGTACATCATTGGTCAACTTAAGGACGCACAGGCAACCCTTTTAGCAAAGCATCATATTGACTTTAAATCTTTTTTCAACTTGCCTTACAGTGAGGTGGCCGTGTTGTATCATCAGTGCTCTATGGTATGTTTTGCTTCTCTATATGAAGGATTCGGCATGCCGATTATCGAAGGGCAGCTTGTTGGGAAACCAGTTCTCACCTCCAACATAGATCCGATGCCGTGGGTAGCGGGAAGCGGTGGCGCGCATCTGGTGAATCCATATAATGTTGATGAAATACGTTTGGGAATAGAGAAGCTCATCGAGGATACCGACTATCGCAAACGCATTATCGATTGTGGCCTGGTGAATGTCCAGCGATTTGAGCCTGGAAAAATAGCGGAGATGTATAAGAAGGTTTATCTGGAATTGATGGAAATGTAGTAGTGAAGCTAAATCCGGATACATTACACCTTACAATCAAAATGCGACTACCGAATTAGTTGATAATCTTTGATCAAGAGGCTTGATGATAGGTTTAATCGCGTCGTCAATTTTCTTATCATTTCAACTGTTAGCCTCCGTTTCCGGTTCAGAATCTCAGAAACCCGACTTTTTCCACCTATCTCAGGAATTAAATCAACCTGCTTAAGTTGCATTTCTTCCATTCTAATCTTTATCGCCTCAATAGGATCAGGTGCTTCAATTGGATAGTGCTTGTTTTCATAATCGTCCACCATCAGTCCAAGTATATCAAGCTCATCACTTTCAGGAGTACCAGGCATTGCATCAAATATCTCCTCTAATCGTTTTAACGCAGCCTTGTAATCCGTTTCTGTTTTAATCGGTTTTATATCCATATTGCCTTGTATTAAATTCTATTTGCATCAATTTTATCATATTCCGTACGAGTACCAATAAATCGAATAAAAGCCAATTGGTGATCGAAATTGAATTTTACAACTAATCGATAAGAGTTGCCTTTTATATTAAAAACAATCCTGCTGTCTTTCAAAATACTTGCATTTGCATAACTCTTCTTGATATCATTTGGTGCTTTCCAATTTGCATTCATCACGGTATCATACCAGGTCTTTAAGTATTGTTCAGAATCAGGAAATTTTTCCCAAAACTCTCTCAAGGTACTTTTAGCAAATACTCGTCTCATTGTTCTCAATCCGCGAACAAAAGTATCACAAAATTCTCAAATCGGGAACTTCTTTTAAATATATTCTCAGGGTATATTCTGCCTCAAGACTATCTCCTCAGCCATATCCTTGATCGCGGCTCCATGGTGACGGCAAGGGACTGCGGATCAATATCGGTGCTTAAATTGCTGAAAGCATCAAAAAATGTCTCGAAATCCATCCCTGTCAACCTCACTTCAGTCTTGGTCTGATTGTAATTGTGAATGACCATATCGCCATTGGAAAGTGTCTGCATCGTTACCCGGGTCGGCGCATCGAGTTGAATAGATTGCCCCCCGATAAATGCTGCCCTCAATTCATTCGCCCAGGATTGTGGAATATCCAGTAAGCCCAGTTGCCGTGGACATAGAAGTACTTCACCCACAGCCTCGAAGTCATCTTCCGAAAAGGTATGGGTATTTAGTACATAAATCTCCCCGTTTTTGCTTTTTGTCAGAAATGGCACCTTTTCATCACCCACAATAGCTTCCAGCAATATTTCTGCATCGCCGAATCCGAACATTGCTTCCAGGTCTAGTGGCTGGGGAAGAGCCGTCGCTATGCCACTAACCAGGAATTTATTGGCAGTAATCGGACGGCTCACAGGCTTTGCAATTCCCGCCAGTACGGCGAGTTGGCCATTATCATTGACTTTTGAAAGAAATCCGGCTGTCATAATTATTCGGGTTCCGGATTTAAGGGAAGACTGGACCTTTGTAACAATATCCGGATCGGAAGCCGCCTGGGCTGGTAAAAAGATGGCTTTAGCATCGTCAGGATAGTATGATACCGGCACAAGCGGCACACCAAACATGCCGATAAAGTCCATAATATACAAGTCACCTCCGGCATCGCTCTGGGGTGGTTTATAAGCCACTACTCCCACTACTGGATTGTCTTTCACAACCTTAGCCAGCTTAACTAATGTTTCAAAATCGGTCCTTAACAAATGATGACCCGCATGACCCTCCACAAACGCATCGTAACTGAAAAGCACCAGTTCAGAGGCTCCGGCCAATACTGATTGATATGCCTGCTCTATAAAATCGAGCTTGTCGCAATCACCGTGATCGAACCACGCACCACCAATTTTATTGCCTGACAGCGAAGCCAGCCATCGGTAATTCACAAATCCTTCATAAGGCTGCACAAAACCAAAGCGTTGGGTGTACTGTCCGCGGGTTTCCGTACCCACCCAAACCTCATCGAAAAGCCTTGGTCCGGATTCTACGTCATATCCAAACATGTGAAAGCGATCGTACCACTGTGGATATTTTATGATCATATGAATATCAGGGTTAACGGACCTGGCAGGTTCGATGAATACTGAGGATGCCAGATCCGTTAATAAAGCTCGCCGGTATTCTGACCAACTCCGGTCGCCTTTCGCTGCTTTGGATTCAGCACTTGTATCGCCGGTACAGAGGAAATCATCTACGATGAAGGTGTCGAATATCTGCGCTGCATCATGCATTACCTGCCGCAGGTCGTTTTGTGTTTTTGGATTTTTCCAGTTGAACCAGCCCAGCTTCCCCTCCTGGGCCACGCCAAAATTCTCACCGGGCACTGTAGCGATTCCCCCAACTGTGGAAAACCCCTGGCTTTTAAAATAATCCGAAACTACCCTGAGCAGTTCTGGTTTTACCACAAGTCCGCTCCTGTATACTTCCAGATAAACTTTGGTAATTCCGTTAGCTCGCAGCAAAGACACAGCTTCCCTCCTGCCTGCTTCAGTAGATAACAATCCCTGAACTGAGTGAGCGGTGATGTAGGTACTCAGTCGCAGTTCGTCGACATGTTTTAAGGCAAATTCAAAGTTGTCATCAATATTGTGTGCCGGTTCCTTACAAGACAGCACAGCGAAAAGCACTAGATTCCCATAGATCAGGATCAGGGTTAACTTGATGGACTTAGGGCTATTTTTCATCAGATTATCAAAGTTTAATAATAAAGTTATTCCGATACAGGTATCGCGCGATAAAATAGCATATACCATAGATAAAGCCAAAGCCAAGAAGAGCCTGCCACCATTGCGCTGTTTTTGGCAGAAAATCCCCATAAAACTCAATGGCAATTAACTGGAGGATGTATATAACCAGCGGGTTCATGCCAAGTATAGCCATATGGGGAATCTTCCATTTCCATTGGTCAGCCACCATGTAAAATCCTAAAAACGTCAGCACACTTAACCCTGCTGAAAAAATCGGGTATGGGATTGCCATACTTCTTTGCGAAAATTCCCAGTATTCCATGGGTTGCAAATAGGACATGGCCAATCCGATCGCCATCAGCGGGAGTCCAAGTATAAGCGATTTGCTGATAAATTCCTTCGTCGTGCATTCTCTCAAATAGTCCATTTGCAGGGTGCCAATGGCCAGAATCGCTGCCCAGCTTATTGGGCCCAATGGGCCGCCATCGATGCTGTTGGCCATAGTCCATGCGCCATAATTTGCGAAAATGAAAAGTAATTGATAGATCACCAGCAACCCGACTGTTGATGCCAACCTGGTCTTTTTATCGGCTGTGATGAAAGGGAGGGTGATTAATCCGGCAAAGCCGATATCGACCAGGGCATCCCAGATATCCACTTTCAGGTCCGGGCCATAGACGATAATGCCAATGATAATCAGGACCAGGTAGCGCTTGGCAGAATGCCAATATGCTGAACGAACGCCGTATTCCTTTATGCGTTTCAGGAGCGACATTCTCAGCCCCATGCCCACGGCGAAGAGGAAGTAAGGCGCTATGGCATTGGCAAAGGTCATCCCATACCGTGGATGCCGGAAGGTGTCGGGCATGGAGTCGAATTGCCCGAGGTAATTCACGAGGATCATTCCAAATATGGCGAATCCGCGAAAAGCGTCAAGGGATAAAATACGCGGCTTCGATGTGGTGTTTTCCATAATCTCTACATTAAATCGGCGGACAATTCAGCAACTCACAAGTTGTTTTCAGATTTCGACTTCGCTACCATTGATAAGTTGGCGTCATTGCGATGAACCGCCCGCGTTTCAGGGTGGTGAAGAAGCAATCTCTTCTTAAACTGGAGATCGCTTCGTACCTCGCGAAGACGGTGGTAAATTTAGATCGTCATCCAAATTTGTGAGGTATGCAAAAATGTTAAGTTTCAGTCTGACAACCATCAATTGTTTATTTCAACAGCCTCAGAGTTTGATAAAAATCTTCTTCCTGTAAAGTATGTACGCCGGTACAAAAAGCACGCAAACAAAGAGCATCGCATACACCATACTCACCAATCGCGGTTCTACGCCAATTCCTGAAAAGACATCGAAGAAATGCATATTCAGCGATTTGCCACCAATCTCCATTCCATAAAAAATCAGTGCCAGGACGTCGCCAAGGACATAAACAGTGATGGCATTGGCGCCGAAAATGATTCCCGGTGCACTGCCGTGGGTAAAGCCTTTCATATCCACGAGAAAGTAATAAACACCCAGCGCCAGAAAGGCAAAGCCCGATGTGACGAAGACGAAGGAGCTTGTCCAGATATTCTCGTTGACCGGGAAGGTAAGTCCCCAAAGGTATCCGGCAATCGACATCAAGAAACCGGTTACCATGAGCCAGATGACCTTGCGATCGGCAGTTCGTTTGCTCAGCATGATGGCCCCTGCCAGCATACCCGTGATACCCGAAACGATGGATGGAAAAGTGCTTAGAATTCCTTCGGGGTCCCAGGTGCCCTGCCACATTCTGCCTGGCAGAAATTTGCTGTCGATCCATGCCGCGAGGTTCACGCCCCGTTCCAGCATCACCTTTCCTTCGCCCGGTGTAGGTATAAGTGTCATCGCGAGCCAGTATCCTACCAATATGATCCCTCCTATCCAAACCTGGTTTTTCCAGTTAGTATTTAAAAACATCAGGGCGCAAACCAAAAATACAATGGCGATCCGGGGTAAGGTACCCGTCCACCGCAGTTCTGCAAAGTTGAAGTCAGGAAGGAGGTTCAGAAATATCCCAACGGCGAATATTTTCAGGGAGCGAATGACAATCTTCTTGTACAACTGCTTTTTGTCGGCACCCTTCTGCATAAGTTTGGTATATGCCAGCGCGATAGAAACACCAACAATAAACAAGAAGAAAGGAGCTATAATATCCGTTGGGGTCAGGCCATTCCAAATCGAATGGTTTAGTGGAGCAAAGACAAAGTCGCCATTACCCGGGAAATTCACCAGGATCATTGCTGCGATGGTAAATCCTCGCATGGCATCCAGCGAGATCATTCGGTTTACCTGTGTTGACATAAAAATGTGTTTTAATTATATTTTAATCTTATTTAGTTCATCGAAGTCTTTAATTGGAAGTCAGTCCAAAAAATCTTCAAAATCCAGGCTACCAATTACAAGTTAACGTCATTGCGATGAATCGCCCGCTGTTCAGGGCGATGAAGTAGCAATCTCTATCCATAACAAGATACTGCCTCACCCTGAAACTTAGATTCGTAATGACGACATTATATATTTTTCTTCTGTAGTTTCTACCAACATGCTCTCAATGAGAATAATTATTCACCATTTTTCCAGAATCGACGGATATAAGTCAACCCACTCCGGATTCATTGATTCAATAAGAGCAATTTTCCTTTTCCTCGACCCAGCCTTCAATTGCTTTTCTCTTTGTATGGCTTCTTCAATGGAATGAAACATCTCATAGTAAACCAACTTATTAAGGTTGTACTTAGCGGTAAAACTCGCTACATACTTTTTTTCTCGATGTTCATTCACTCTGCTAATTAATTCTGACGTCACACCAATATAAAGTGTCCCATACTTTCTATTCGTCATAATATAAACTACACCACCTTTGCCACTCACGGTCTTTGCATTATTTAAAATTAATACCCGTCATTGTGATGAACTACTCGCTTTTCAGAGCGATGAAGAAGCAATCTCTTCTATACCAGGAGATCGCCTGAATATCATCATGGCAGTTTTCGTGCCTACCGATAGCGGTTTTAGTATTCGTCATTGCGATGAACCGCCAGCCTTTCAGGGCGGTGAAGAAGCAATCTCTTTCTGTAACAGAAGATCGCTTCGTACCTCGCGAAGACGGTCATTATTTTTTTTGTCATCCTAACCCCTTACTGTTGTCAGATATATACATTTTTCAAAATGTTCCATCTCAAGGAGACAGTCGTTAAAAATTTAATTCATAAACATAATACTAATCATGCGGCGATTTGTACCACACAAGCTGCGGCTTTTAACTTCTCCCTTTCACCTTATACCCTTTCAATCCATAATAAGCTAGGTAAACATAGCATAGCATCGGAATAAAGAATGAATAGTGATACCCTCCCAACCGATCGGCCACGGCCGCCTGTAACCAGGGAACTACCGCTCCACCCAGCACCGACATGATCAAGAGCGAAGAACCTTGCGATGTGTATTTCCCCAGATCCTTAATTGCAAGCGTGAAAATATTAGACCACATGATCGAATTGAAAAGGCCGATACTGAGAATGGTCCACATGGCAACTGTACCACCGCTCATCATGGTAAATGCAAGCAGCCCGATGATGATTATGGAAAATATTAACAAGGTTTTTGAGGCATTCGAGCGGCCAATACGGAAGGCTATAAGGTTCAATATCATGAAAATGAGGAAAGGGGTAATCCTGGAAAATTCGAATGTAAAACCGCTTTCGATATACACAGCCAGATAAATGACCAGGTAAGACCCCGCTGCGATAGCAATCATAACGAGCAGCCGCCTGAATTCATTGGTGGAATGCCTCAGTGAAATAGCGCCGAGAAACCGTCCGATCATCAGCCCTCCCCAATAGAAGGCGAGAAAGGACTTTGCTTCAATCTCCGGCAAACCGATAAGTTCATGGATGTAGTTGATCAGAAGGCTTCCAATGGCTACTTCACCGCCGACATAAAGAAAAATGGCTACCATACCCAGCGTCAGATGGCGATGACGCAATGCTCCGGCGCCTTTTTCGATTTTCTCTTCGCTTTTAAAAACCGGTAAATCAGTAAAATATACCAAAATACCAAGAAGGATAAAGATGATAGCAAAAATCAGGTAGGGCAATTGTACACCCAACGCCGACATCGTTAAGCCGGTGTCGGTAGTGATAGGCTCGCCGAGCTTGTTGAGCAGGGGCTGGCCCCAGTTGGCAAAGAAATGAAATACAAAGTATCCGCCGACTATCGGAGCCAGGGTGGTTCCAAGCGAATTGAAGCCCTGGGATAAGTTTAATCGGCTTGAGGCTGTTTCGGGAGGACCCAGAATAGCCACATATGGATTGGAGGCGATCTGCAGCATGGCAAGGCCAAATGCCAGGATGAATAATGCTGCCAGAAAGAACCAGTAAATCTTTAGTTGGGCGGCTGGGTAGAACAACGCGCATCCTAAAGCGGCAATGGAAAGACCTATCAATATCCCGTTTTTATATCCGATTTTTTCGATCGGATCACCCTTTCTGGAAGAGATAAGGAAGTAAATCAGCGATCCGGAGAAATAGGCGGTGAAAAATGCCATTTGTACCAGCATGGATTCGGCGCGTGACAGTTCAAATATTTTCTTTAGAAACGGTATCAGGATGTCGTTCATGCAGGCGATGACGCCCCACATGAAGAACAGGCAGGTAAGCACAACCAATGGTACTGTGTAGTTTCGTGATGTTTCTGTGACGCTTATCTTTGAAATAGTAGGTTCTGGTCCGGCCATGTTGTGAATATTTAAAAGTAAATGTCAGTTGGTTTGTCAAATCTCAAATTAGGTTTGAAGACACTACCCTTCGATTCCGTAAACCAAAAGAAATTGGCGTCATTGCGATGAATCGCCCCCTTTACAGGGCGTGAAGAAGCAATCTCTATCCGTAATAAGAGATCGCTTCGTGCCTCGCGAAGACGGTCATTAAGGTTTTTTGTCATCTCAATTTGTGCTTTAGCATAATGTCACGTCTACTGCCAATTGTCAATCTAAATTGATAAGATCATTAATGGCAACCTTCTGCCCTGTTTCAATGGATTTCCTGGCGGCTATGCCGATCATGCTGGATAGGATACCAGCTCTACTACCCGCTTTCTGACCTGTAGGATCGGGCAATCCCGGTTTGAAAAACATGTCTTTTACCCGCTCATCAGCGCCGCCATGACCACCACTTTCCGGACTAATAACCCAACTTCGTGAAGTCTGTCCATTACTGGTTAACCTGAATTCTACCGGACCATTTACTTCCCATGGCTGCCGGTAATTCAGACGGACATCCAGTCTTCCCTTTTCACCCGAAAAACAGATGTATTGTCCCTCGTAGGGCAAATAGGCATTCAGCGTATAAGTAAGGAGTGTGCCGTTATCATAATTCACCTGAACGGAAGCCGTGTCATAGCTGTCAATTTTCTCATCCCAGACACATCCGTCGCGGTAGTACTGATCCACATCCTCACAGTCTGCATACATCTTCATGGATTTTGGATCCATTTTCATATCCCAGTAAAAAGGACAGGTTTGAGTATGGTCACATTCGCGGCAGTTTTTACCCCTGTATCCATTATTCGAACCATAATATGCCGTTTTTCCCATAGCCTGCACATGGACAGGATCTGCCGACAGCAACCAGTTGATGAGGTCAAAGTGATGTGAGGATTTGTGTACTAAAAGGGATCCGGAATACTTCATTTTTCCATGCCAACGCCGGAAGTAGGAGGCGCCGTGTTGCGTATCGAGGTATTCGTGGTAGTCAATGGAAATGATCTTTCCAAGTTCACCAGATACCAGAATACGCTTCATTTCCATGGATTCATTCATGTAACGCACATTAAAACCCACGAATACCTTTTTTCCAGTCCGTTGTTCTGTATCATGAATGCGCTGACATTGTTCTGCCTCCGTGGCAATCGGTTTTTCTGAAATTACGTCACAGCCCAATTCCAGCGCTCGAACTATATATTCCACATGAGAACTGTCAGTTGTAGTAACGATGACGAAATCAGGCTTTTGCTCAGCAATCATTTTGTCGAACTCCGCGGAATGGTAAATTTTCACATCTATTCCCAGTATTTCTTTCGCCACGGCGACACGTTTGGGATTGCTATCGCAAAGTCCGACCAGCTCAACAAATCCCGCGTATGGACCAATTAGTTCAGTTCCCCAACTACTGGTGCCGCGCGAGCCGGTGCCGGTAAGAACAACCCTAAGTTTTTTGCCATTGGGCGATGCGCTAAGAAAATCGGTTGGTAGCGTGGCAATTGCTGCGGCCATCATTCCGGTTTTAATGAAATCCCGCCGCCTGTACCTTGTTTTTTGGGTGCTTTCCATAAGAGTCGATTATGACAGTAAGATATAAAAAGAATTCATCACCGCGTCTATGACTGGAGATGTACGATTTTGTATTACTGTCTGGAAGAGAGAAGGTACCACGGGAAATTTCAAAAAATTCATATAAATCCCAAAACACCATTATACCGCGTTTTTATCAGGCAAAAATTACTTGGGACATCGGATATTGAGGACAAGCATTCGCTTATTAAGCACTTTCTCCTTTTTGGTGGGACTTAACTTTGTATAGAAATAGTAACACAACCAGTCTTATCAGGCTATGAAAATAGGGGTAGATTTAGGCGGCACCAACATCAGGGCTGCGGCTATATGCGATACTCAGGTAATAAAGCAGACCTCAGCACCGCTTCGCGACAAGGACAACCTTGACAGTACACTGGTTCAATTGAAACGTGTGATCCGTGAAATCTATGACCCTTCGGCCAGTGGAATCGGGATTGGAGTACCATCAGTAGTGGATATTGAAAAGGGAATCGTCAAAGATGTGGTCAACATTCCGTCCTGGAAAGAAGTGCATTTACGTGATATTCTGCAGGAAGAATTCAATGTACCTGTATTTATCAACAATGATGTGAACTGTTTCGTGTTGGGAGAAAAGTACTTTGGCTACGGTCGCAATTACCATTCGTTCGTTGGAGTAACACTGGGCACCGGCATTGGCGCCGGGATCATCATTGATGATCGTCTGTACAGTGGTAAAAACTGCGGAGCAGGCGAAATAGGCTACTTCCCTTACCTTGCTAAAGACCTTGAATTCTATTGCAGTTCCAGTTTTTTTGATCAGATTCATGGCACTACTGCAAAACTGACCTTTGAATTAGCGGAGCTAAACGACTCGGAAGCGCTGAAACGCTGGGCGGAATTCGGCCATCATTTGGGTATTGCATTGCGATCGGTGATGTATGCATATGATCCGGAGGCTATCATTCTCGGCGGCACCATATCAAAAGCCTATAAATTTTTCGAAAAATCCATGCGGGTATCCATGAAAAACACGTACTTTCCTCAGTCCGTAGCCGCACTCAACATTCATGTATCGGAGGTGGAAAATCTCCAGATGCTTGGAGCGGCGGCTTTAGTGGATCAATTTGAAGCGGTACATTCCGGCAAATAACAACAGAATTTTTACACTTATCCCTGAACTACTGAAATGCGAACGAACACGCTGATTGTCATCCTTATATTACTGACTTTTTTTGTTATCTCCTTTCTTACCAATATCCTTGGCGCACTCAATCCAAACGTGTCACAAGGTTACAGCCTCACGGAAACGATGGCCGGCTTCCTGCCGTTTGCCTTCTTTATCGCTTACGGAATCATGTCGGTGCCTTCCGGAATACTGGTAGAAAAATGGGGAGAAAAGCGCATGATGATCATCGCGTTTGCCTTCGGATTTGCCGGGGCGCTTGCCTTTGCCATTTCACCAAGTTTTAATGTTTACCTGATTTCACTTTTTACCATTGGCGCCGGAATGGCCGCGCTACAGGTTGTAATTAATCCATTGCTTAGGGTTTCAGGCGGCGAGGCAAATTTTGCTTTTTATTCCGTCATGGCACAGCTCATCTTTGGCCTGGCCTCATTTATCAGTCCGCAGATGTATTCCTATTTTGTCTCGAATATCGATGCCGGAAATACGGAAAAGCCATTCATCGCACTTATGACCGACCTGGTTCCTGAAGGATTTTCATGGGTATCGGTGTACTGGGTTTTTGCTCTAGTAAGCCTGGTGATGATAAGTGTTGTAGCGATGATGAAATTCCCGAAAGTGGAGTTGCAGGAAGACGAAAAAAGCGGCTCCAGGGAGAGCTATTTTGAACTGTTTAAAAATAAATATGTCATTCTCTTTTTCGTAGGGATGTTCTGTTACGTGGGTACGGAACAAGGGATATCCTATTGGATGTCCAAATTTTTATCTAAATACCATGCATACGACGCTGATACCATTGGCGCTGACGCACTATCCTATTTCTGGGGATTGATGACCGTAGGAGGCATACTCGGCCTGGTACTTTTGAAACTTATAGATAGTAAGCTTGTACTCCGATGGTTTACCATTTGCGCTATAATTTCTTTATCGGCAGGGCTCTATGGAAGCGGTGAGATAGCGCTTTGGGCATTTCCGATTGCCGGGTTTTTCCTTTCGGTGATGTACCCCGTTATCGTATCATTGGGCTTAAACTCGGTGGCTAAACACCACGGCTCTTTTGCCGGAATCCTCATGACGGGTATCGCAGGCGGGGCTATTGTCCAAATCCTGATCGGCGCACTCAGTGATATCACTTCCCTGCGCGTGGGCATGACATTCCTTTATATAACACTTGGATATATATTAAGCATTAGTTTCTGGGCGAAACCCATCGTCCGCAATGCCACCATCAGCAGTATCCGGGATATTTTTAAATAAAAAAATATCCGGTATATTCATGATCGCATGATTAAGATTATACTGATAACGGATTTTGGTGAGGAGTACGGAACAAGCCTGCTGAAGGGTGTCACAAAATACTCGCATGAAAATGGGCCATGGGTTTTTTGCCGTATGCCAACCTATTACCGCGAAACACGCGGCATGGAAGGGATTTTGAAATGGGCAAAAGAATGGAAGGCCAATGGCATCCTTGGACAGTTCTATAATAATTCCAACCTGGAAATCCTTATGAACGAAGGAATAGCAGTCGTTGCGCAGGATTTCAAAGAACGGCATACCATCGTACCTAATATCACTGGCAATTATATTAAATCGGGAACTATGGGTGCCGAATATTTCCTTCGAAAAGGCTATGAAAACTTCGCTTTTTATGGATTTAAGGATATTGTGTGGTCACGTGAGCGCGCTCAGGGTTTCGA
>JBGSYX010000303.1:0-2320 GCA_041750735.1 Cyclobacteriaceae bacterium | reverse complement strand
AAAAATGGCAGCATCTTTTTACAAGAATCCGTGATAGATACCTAACCAATATAAATGCCGTAAATCTTCCATAACGACAAGGACCGAAAAGGCTATGAGAAATGCCGTTATCCACTCGATAGGCTCGTATGTTCCGGCTTTGACCCTGCCGAACAATTATTTTGATCAACTGCTGGGGGAGGACGTCAGTACTTGGCTGGAAACCAACCTAACGATACGAGAGCGTCGGTGGTGCAGTGAAAACGAATCCACCGCCGATCTGTGTGTTGAAGCTGGTCGAAAGGCCTTGCAAAATGCCGGATTAGAGGCCTCTGCGCTCGACTTGATCATTGTCGGCACCGATACACCGGAGCACATTTCGCCTTCTACGGCATCTGCGGTCCACTATCGCCTGGGAGCAACCAAGGGTGGTGCCTTTGATTTGAATGCTGCTTGCTCAAGCTTTGTTGCCGGTTTAGAGGTAGCAAGTCGGTATATACGATCAGGAAATGACTATTCCACTATCTTGGTAATCGGCGCTTACGCAATGAGTAAGTATCTGAACAAGAAAGACAAAAAAACGGTTACTCTGTTCGCCGACGGAGCGGGAGCCGCCATACTTACCGCAGTTGAGGGAGGTAATCGGGGTTTTCTGGGGGCACAACATGTTGTTGAAGGACAGTATCATGAATGGATGGGTATCTATGCTGGAGGTACGCATTACCCTATCTCTTCCCAAGCGTTGGCTAATTGTGATCACTGTATGCAATTCACCAGAAAATTTCCGGCAAACAAAAATGTTGAGACTTGGATCCGGATGGTCCGCTCCTTGTGTCAGCAACTCACCATCGAGCCAGATGATATTGATCACTATTTCATGACCCAGATCAACATCAACAGTATTTACGAGACTATGGACGCCCTGCATATCGAGCGCCACAAAGCCTACACCATAATGGAAAAATATGGGTATACCGGTGCGGCCTGCATTCCGATGACCATCGACGCTGCTATCCAAAGCGGTACGTTGAAGAAAAATGATCTGATCTTTATGATTACTTCGGGAGGGGGCCTCTCTTTCACCGCTGCCGTATTTCGCTATTAATGGCTAAGCCGGGAACCTCCACACTGCGCTTGTGGCGTATGCTTGTGTTGGAAGACGATAATATATCGATAGATAATTAATAATAACCCATTTAAATTGGATAGTTGTTGGCTCTCCGCGCTGGTATCTGTAATTAGAGCTTGCCAATTGAGACGACTGGTCATATATTCAATTCACGATGAAACAATACGCCGAAAACAAACTGCACATTATCCGTAAGGGGTTAAAAGCACTGTATCTCAAGGGATACAATGCAACCGGGGTTCAGGAAATAGCCAACGCCGCCGGAATACCAAAGGGTTCTTTTTATAATTATTTCAAAAATAAAGAGGATTTTGCCATCGAGGCGATGCGTCTTTTTACTGCGCGCGAACTCGAAATGATGCAGCAGATCCTATCCGATTGCAGTATGCCTCCGTTGGAGCGAATCAAGGCACTCTATCAATATAAAATTGATTATTTATCCACCAAGGATGCTTTCTCTTTAGGGTGCTTTCTTTGCAACATAACTCTGGAAATGGCAGACGTCAGCGAGGCGATAGCCCATGAAGCTACCCGCTGTTTCACAGACGAATATGCGCCGTTGCTCACTTGTCTCAAGGAAGCGCAGGCTGAAGGAACTCTTCCCCCCTCCAGAGATCTTGACCAATTAACTAGCCTTATACGAAATAGCTGGCTTGGTGCTTTGGTGATCATGAAAGCCAACAAATCCGAAGTACCTCTGCGGGAATTCCAAATTCTTTTAAACGATATGCTGCAAAACGCAGCTGCTTGAACAACCTTTTTTAAAGCGAAATCACGGCCACCTATCAGTGTGGCTAAATACAAGACGACTGGTCATATTGGCCGACAACCCATGGAGAAAACAATGGAAAATATCAAATTCAGGGCGATGGTAGTTACGGAAGTTGAGGACAAAAAATTCACACGGGAGATCAAAGAAAAAACACTTTCTGATCTCCCAGAAGGTGAGGTGGTGATAAATGTCCACTACTCCTCATTAAATTATAAAGATGCTTTGTCTGCCTCGGGAAATAAAGGGGTGACCAGAAAATATCCCCATACTCCCGGTGTTGACGCTGCCGGAGTAGTGGTCGAAAGCTCCAACACTGATTTCAAACCTGGCGAAAAGGTTTTGGTGACAGGTTATGATCTGGGAATGAATACTTCCGGAGGATATGAGGAATACATCAGGGTTCCTGCTGCATGGGTGGTACGATTGCCGGAAAATCTGAG
>JBGSYX010000302.1:0-18347 GCA_041750735.1 Cyclobacteriaceae bacterium | reverse complement strand
TGCAACCTGGGCCCCAGATCATTGGGCGAAAGCCGTTCATTGCAATACGGATAAGTATCCGGAACTCGCCCGGCATAAAATCGCCCGGGCAGAAACTACACAAGTTAAATACCACTGGCCGCGGTTTGTCGGCAAAAATGGACGAATCGACTTTCACGGCCAAGACAAGGAAAGCATTGTACTGAAATTGTACACCGACCAGGGCGCAATGGGTTGGGGCCTCACCAGCAAAGACGCTGAATCGTATATTCCAAAAATGGTGAATCAACCAGTCAGCAGTCTTATTGATCCTCAACAAGGAATCGCTGCCGGGCTGCATCGCAGTGTCGATTTTGCCTTGTACGACCTGGCAGGAGTCATCCTCAACAAACCGGTTTATGAATTGCTTGGAGCCCATGGGCCGATGGAAAACCTGGTGTATAGCGGAATGATTTACCTCGATGAACTGAATCCGGAAAACGCGGTAAAAGGTTTGGATGCCGTTATGGAAAATTGCGAATGGGATTTCAACTATGGTTATCGCCAGCTAAAGGTGAAAATCGGGCGCAGTGGCCGGTGGTATCCTCATGATGATGGATTGAAAAAGGACATCGAAGTGGTGCAAATGATTTATGATCACTTTAAGGACAGGAAGACGGAAATTCTCGTGGATTCTAACGATATGTACAGTCTTGACGACACCAAGGCATTTCTGGAAGGAATAAGCCCAATGCAACTGTTTTGGGTGGAAGAACCATTTCGGGAGGAGGCTTTGACGAGTCACTATCTGCGCGGTTGGATGAACGAACATGGATTTTCAAAGACTCTGTACGCTGATGGCGAGGCAAATCCTGATCACGAGCTATGCATGCAGCTTGGCAAAGAGAAAATTCTGGATGTGTATCTGCCCGATATTTTTGGCCTTGGATTTACCGAATGGATTCGTCTAATGCCGCAGGTGAAAGATCTCGGTATGCTGACCAGCCCCCATGCCTGGGGCGATCGCCTGAAGACCAATTATATTGCGCATATCGCTTCAGGACTTGGCAATGTGGTAACTATCGAAGGCGTAACTTGTCTTTCAGATGATATCGATTACGGTGATTATCCCATCATCGATGGAAAATTGAGAACTTCGTCTGCCCCGGGATTTGGAATGAAATTGATCAAATAATGAGCTGGAGAGATTGTTATTGTGTGGCATGCGTTAGGCTGGTATAAAAGAGTACCGGCGACGATTCATCCTGCATAAAGCGATTAGTAGAAAGGTAAATAGCAAAGAGAATGAAAAATTATTTAATATATCTTATTGCAATTCTGGCAGGGTGTTCTGATCATGTTTACAACTACAATGGAGTTAAATACAAAGTTTTTTCAGATTTACAATATAATGATCCTAGTTCGGTTCATGTGCTTGACCTGTCTTACAAGGATTTGATAGAAGTCCCTGAAAGTGTATATGAGCTTAAAAATTTGATTTTTCTGAACCTGAGTTTTACTAAAGTTACCCAGCTTGAAAATGGACTGTGTGATTTAGACCAACTTAAGATTTTATCTTTAATTGGTAATGAAGGAATCGTTCTCCCAGAATGCCTTTACAGTATGAATTTGGAGGCATTGTTGCTTTTTGGTTGTGGTACTCAGCTTGAGATTGAGAAAATTTCGAAGATGAAAAAACTTAAATTTCTTGGTGTTGGGGGTAATATATATTCGGAAGAAGAATTGCAATATCTGGAAAGAGAACTTCCCAATACTAGAATAATTACTTCAATCGATTAGTTGCTAATTCGCATAGCTCTACGAAGAACATTAAAATTTACTGACATTCCACTATTCAACCTTGCGATTTAGGATTCTGTTGGTGGATTTTAATATGCATCATGGTGGCAATAGACATGGCTCTGGTTTTCGCCAAATGTGCTTTTTCCCCAACGAATAATTCATCGACTGTTTCATTAAAAAGGGTTAACCACTGTTCGAAGTGTTTTTTCTTCAAAGGTTCATTTAAGTTTAAATGGAGATGAACCGCCATGGGGTTACCCTTATAAATGACATTTTGAAAGAGGGTCGTTTCCCAAAAATCAACCATTTTTGGCATGTGTTCATCGAAATTGATTTTGACCACATCGGTAAAAATGTAACCAATAACCTGGTCTGCTAGCACTTTTTTATAAAATGAATTCACTAAAAGTTCTATATCCTTTCTGTTCTCGATATCACTTTTTTCCGGCATCAGAATTTCCTCATTTTGATTATAATATACAAAAAGGCTGATAGAATTCAATTCTTCGAACGTGCCTACATCGATATCAATTGTCCTGCTTTAGATACTCAGATTTATAATCGCCGATATGGATTTCGCTCTGCTTTATTTTCCTACGCTGATGGAAGTAATTGTAAATACCAAACAGGAAAAGTGACGAAGATATGCCATAGAAAAGTATTTGAAATTCGAGGCTTTTCCCTATCTGAAGCAAATTTTCCAGACTAAGTCCAGCTACCAGAAAATACATGGATGTCCGTAAATACGCCAGAAAAGTAGTTTGATTGGCCAGGTGAGTTCTTTGCAGTGCAAGTTTTTCCCGTAAAATCAGATCTTTATTCACTGTGCTCATCGCATTATCTATAATGAACAAATTTACAATCCCGATGGACTGGAAATTTTTTATTTTAATTTATCAAGCAATTCGTTTTCCCTGTTCTGGATTTTCAGCGATTCTTTTTCGAAAAAAGTACTGTAAACCCGAAATCGTTCCGCAATTTGTTCGTTACAAAGATTACCAATGCTCCCCTCATGCGTGTGATGTAGATCATTCGGCACCGCGAATGTCCCTTCCTGAATTCGCTTTCCCACCTCCACATACGCATCGCGGAATGGCATACCTTCCAGCACTAATTGATTAACCAGCTCTACGCTATACATATATTTATAGCGTTCGTCTTTGATGGCTTCCGCATTAATGCTAATCTTTTCCAGCATGAACCAAATCATGTAGAGGCATGATTTGAGCGTGTCGATGGCCGGTAGCAGACTTTCCTTAATCATTTGCAAGTCGCGGTGGTAGCCCGATGGCAGATTGGTAGTAATCATGGAAATCTCGGTAGGCAGCGCTTTGAGCATATTGGCTCTGGCGCGAATAAGTTCGAAAACATCCGGGTTTTTCTTGTGCGGCATAATGCTGCTCCCAGTCGTATATTCCTCTGGAAAACTGATGAAACCAAAGTTCTGATTCAAATACAAACAACTGTCCATGGCAAACTTTCCAATGGTATCGGCGATTGTTGCCATGGCGTTGGATAGTATTTTCTCGGCTTTGCCGCGCCCCATCTGGGCATAGACCACATTGTAATTCATGGATTCAAAGCCCAGCAAATCGGTGGTCATTTGCCGGTTTAGCGGAAAAGACGAACCGTAACCCGCTGCAGAACCCAACGGATTGCGGTTGACAATGTCATAAGCGCTTTTCAGAATAATCATATCATCAGCCAATGACTCGGCATAGGCCCCAAACCAAAGCCCAAATGACGATGGCATAGCTACCTGCATATGCGTATAGCCAGGCAATAAGAAATCTTTATACTGATTGCTCAATGAAATCCATCGCTTGAACAACTGATCTGCTAAAGAGGCTATTTCGAGGATCTCCGACCTCATAAACAGCTTTAAATCCAGCAACACCTGGTCGTTGCGGGAGCGTCCTGAATGTATTTTTTTTCCAACCTCTCCCAAAGAGCGCGTTAGGAGCAACTCTATCTGCGAATGAATATCCTCTACTCCTTCTTCTATGGCAAACTCGTTTTGTTCGATTCGTTGATGGATATTGACCAGTTCTTTAGACAGGATATCAAGTTCCGGTTTTGTGAGTAATCCGACAGATTCCAGCATCCTGATATGCGCCAATGATCCAATAGCATCGTATTTGGCCAGGTAGATATCCATTTCACGGTCGCGTCCAACAGTGAATTTTTCTATTTCCCCATGAACGCTCACGCTCTTTTGCCAGAGTTTATTATCTGTTGATGCCATGGTCAAAGTATAATTGTTTTTAGGAGATTAATATAGATTTGTATCCCATCCTCGATTTCCTTCAGATAAATATATTCATCGGCTGTGTGTGAACGCGCTGAGTCACCCGGACCAATCTTGACAGACGGAAAAGGCATGAGAGCCTGATCGGAGAGTGTTGGTGAGCCAAAGGTTTCGATGTTGAGTTTTTTTGCTACATCAACCAAAAGATGACCATCATCTAACCCGGAAGGCTGAAGACGTGTTGATCTTGGCACAACTTCACATGCCACATGTTGCTTTATAATGGTGAGAATTTCCTCATTGTTGTAGGCATCGGTACTGCGAATATCTACCACAAACCTACACTCATCAGGAACTACATTGTGCTGACTGCCGGCGTTGATCATGGTAACACTCATTCTCACGTCACCCAGTATGTCTGAGGTTTTATCGAATTTATAATTCTGGAACCAATCGATATCGCGGATTGCTTTATAAATCGCATTGTCCCCTTCTTGCCGTGCTGCATGTCCTCCTTTTCCTTTGGCCAGGCAATCCAACACCATGAGTCCTTTTTCAGCTACTGCCATTTTCAGTCCGGTAGGTTCACCGACAATCGCAAACTCTATTGGTCCGAGTTCCGGCAACACGAGTTCCACACCATCTTTTCCACTGATTTCTTCTTCCGCCGTTGCAGAGAAGATGAGATTGTATTTTAAATTTTTTGATTCGTAAAAATGAACAAATGCAGCGATCAGGGCTACAAGTGGGGCTCCCGCATCATTGCTACCCAAGCCAAAAAGCTTGCCATCAACCACGATGGGTGTAAAAGGATCTTTTTTCCATGAGGCTCCAGGTTTCACCGTATCATGATGGGAATTTAGCAGAATGGTTGGTTTTGCCGGATTAAAAGCCTTGTTTTTGGCAATGATATTATTCTTGAATTGAAGGGTATTGATTGATTTTGAATGAAAGAACTCGCTAATAATCTGCGCTGTTTTATCCTCTTCCCTGCTAAAAGAGGGCGTTTCGATCAGTCTTTCGAGTAGCTGTATGTAATCTCTTGAAGTTTTGTCCATTTATTCGACGATTAAGGTTCCTACTGTTTTGCCTTTAACCAGATCTTGCAGATGCCGTGAGTTCATAATGCGCACTGCACTGACTCCTGAACGCAAGGCATCGAAGGCATTGTCTATTTTAGGAATCATGCCAGTGTTGATGACGCCTGTGGATTTCAATTCATGGAAATTAGTGCTATTTATTTTTTGTATCGCACTGAACGGATCATTTATATCCTTCAGCACGCCGTCCAGTTCGAAACAAAAGTTAAGCTCCACATCATAATCCTTTGCCATACCAACGGCCAGAGTCGAAGCAATGGTGTCTGCATTGGTATTTAACAAATTTCCATGGCCATCGTGAGTTAAGGCAGCGAATACAGGAACCAAGTCTGATTGTAGTAGGCCGGCGATTGTAGTGTTATTCACATTCACCACGTCACCTACAAAACCAAAATCAATTCCATTTTTAAGTGGGCGCTTTTTGGCTAAAATAGTATTTCCGTCGGCTCCGGTCAGGCCGATGGCATTGCAGCCAAATCCCTGGAGCAGGCTTACGATGTTTTTGTTGGCGACACCGGCAAGCATCATCTTCACGACTTCGAGAGTTGGCGCAT
The DNA here is from genome assembly GCA_041750735.1 of Cyclobacteriaceae bacterium. Classification (GTDB taxonomy): domain Bacteria; phylum Bacteroidota; class Bacteroidia; order Cytophagales; family Cyclobacteriaceae; genus JAAUQL01. The sequence continues at coordinate 12,684 of JBGSYX010000302.1, read as the reverse complement.
CCGTTACGCGCCTTCCGTCTATCATTTGCACCGAAATCCCAAGACGCTGACTCATTTCCGTCACCCATTTTCCACCGCCATGAATAAGCAGTTTATGACCCTGCAATTTTGAAAAGGCCTGCAAAAAGTCGCTAAGCTGAGTGTGATCCTCTACCACCTTCCCTCCTATTTTAAAAACCTGAAGTCGCTCCTTAGCCATTTTGCAACAATCTTCTTAATACCGCCTGTGCAGCGAATTCTCGGTTTGCCGCTTCCTGAATTACAATGGATTTGGGGCTGTCAATCACAGCATCACTAACGATGACATTCCGGCGCACTGGCAGGCAGTGCATGAATTTCGCGTTGTTGGTCAGTTTCATCTTTCGTTCATCGACAATCCAATTCGGATCATGCGAAAGAATTTGTCCATAATTCTCATACGACGACCAGTTTTTCGCATAGATATAGTCTGCGCCTTCATAGGCTTCTTCAGGATTATGAACTACTTTGGCATTTCCTGTAAATTGCTTCGAAAGGTCATAACCTTCTGGGTTGGCTATCACAAATTCGTAATCGGTACGCACCATCCATTCGGCAAACGAATTAGGCACAGATTGTGGCAATGCCCTCGGATGCGGCGCCCATGTCAATACCACCTTGGGCTTTTTCACCTTTTTAGTTTCCTCAATGGTCATCACATCTGTGAGGCTCTGGCATGGGTGCACCGTCGCCGATTCCAGGTTGATGATTGGCACACCGGCGTATTTAGCAAATTGGTTGATGACATGATCAGAATAATCCTGCTCTTTATCCTTTAGCGTTGGAAATGAGCGCAATCCGATAATATCGCAGTACTGCCCGACTACTGCCGCCGCTTCCTTCACGTGCTCGGCCTTGTCGCCATTCATGATAACGCCATCTTCCATCTCCAAAGCCCAGCCTTCTCCCGTGAAGTTCATTACCATCACATCCATGCCCAGATTTATGCCGGCTTTTTGCGTGCTCAGTCGGGTTCGAAGACTGGGGTTCATGAATATAAGTCCCAGAGTTTTGTTTTTACCAAGGCTGCTTTCTGCCCTTGGATTAAGCTTGCATTTCAGCGCCTCCTTTACGAGCGACTGTATGTCATCGACATCGTGTACGTTTAAAAAGTGTTTCATTTATAAATGGATAGTGATAGATTAGGAATTCAAAAGGCTGTTAATTTCAATTTTTAAAACTGGCAAATGCTTTATGGTGATGCCCCACACAATTTCATCATCGATTTTATCATATCCATGAATTACTCTGTTTCTCATGCCAATAATTTGTCGTTTTGATGAAATGCGTATTTCTGGGGCAATTTTGATTATTCTCGTAAGAGCTTCACCGATTATTTCATATTCACGTTCTACAGCCCTTCTCAACATTTTATTTCTCTTTTAAACATTGAAATCCATATTATTATTCAAAAATTGGTTGATTGACTCTACCGAATCTTTAATGTCATATAGATACTTTTTCAATTCCTCATCCATAAATTAATTCTTTAGAATTATTTACGGACTGAATGAAATATGGATTTTTGAGGGATTTTTCAGTAAGTAAATCGACAGGACGCTTCAATACTTCTTCCAGTTTGTCGGCTATTTCGAAATAATTATCAGCATAATCTCCGTAATCCATAGGATGAAATGAAACCAATAAATCAATGTCACTGGTCTCGTTGAATTCACCGGATACGACAGAGCCAAATGCAAAAAGCGTCTTTACGTGGTGTTCTTGACACAAGGTCTTTATTTGAGGCAAATGTGTTTCCAGAATTTTATTCATAACTATTAATTCTAATCTCCGAATTTAACAGTATTCTAAAGACAAATCAATCTTCCTAAAACGCCACCGGTTTCAGATTCAGGCCAACCGCTTCATCCAATCCGCACATCACATTCATGTTTTGTACTGCCTGGCCGGACGCGCCTTTCGTTAAATTATCAATTGCTGAAAGGATAAAGGCCTTTTTACCATGCTTTTCAATATGCAAAAGACATTTATTGGTGTTGACTACCTGCTTCACATCGATGTTTTCTGCCGAGACATGAACAAAGGGATACGGTTTATAATATTGAATAAACAGGTCATTTAACTGTGATTCATCCAGATCTGAATCAAGATAAATGGATGCGAGAATACCCCTGGTAAAATTGCCGCGATACGGGATAAAGTTGATGTCATGCTCAAATCCGGGCTGCCAGGTGCGCAGACTCTGGCCGATTTCTTCCAAATGCTGGTGTTCAAATGCTTTATAAACGGAAATATTGCTGCTTCGCCATGAGAAATGCGAAGTATCGGTCGGCTTTTGTCCGGCTCCTGTACTTCCGGTTACGGCACTGATATGAATATCTGTATTCAATAATCCTGCTTTTCCCAATGGTAGTAATCCAAGTTGAATGCATGTGGCGAAGCATCCGGGATTCGCGATGTTTTCAGCTTTTTTAATGGCTTCATATTCCGCTTCCACCAGGCCGTAAACAAAGGGTCTGGAGTGCGAGGAATCTTTTATCCTGAAATCCTGGCTGAGGTCGATGAGCTTAACTTCTTTTCTAACAGAATTTTCGGCCAGGAATTTCTTTGATTGACCATGACCTGAACATATAAAAAGCACGTCGATGCCAGCATCGCTGAATTCGGTTGTGAATTTTAAATCGGTATCACCCAAGAGGTCCGTATGTACCTGATAAAAGAAATTTCCTCCATTGCTTGCACTATGGACAAAAGCGATTTCGGCCTGGGGATGATTCAATAATATCCGTATGAGTTCTCCCCCGGTATATCCTGCGCCACCGATTATGCCTACCTTAAGCTTCTTCATTTTTCTCTTTCACTTTCGTGTAAATCATCACCTGGTTGGAAAGCATCTTCGAAAAGCCTTTCACATCCTCGCCGGTGTATCCGCGATTCATTTCACCATATGATCCAAATTCAGATGACATAAGGTCATACGTGGATTTGATTCCCTGAAGTGTAAAACGGTATGGTTCCAGTTTTACGATTACTTCACCAGTGACATGCTGCTGGGTATCTTCCAGAAATTTCTCTACGTTACGCATTACAGGCTCAAGGAATTGACCTTCGTGTACAAGCATGCCATACCAGTTGCCGAGTTGCTCTTTCCAGTATTGTTGCCACTTGGTGAGCACGTGCTTTTCCAGCAGGTGATGGGCTTTGAGGATAATTAAGGGCGCAGCTGCTTCAAAACCAACCCGTCCTTTTATGCCAATGATCGTATCGCCAACGTGAATATCGCGACCTATAGCATAGGGTGCGGCGATTTTACTGAGCTCTTGTATCGCATCCACTGGATTATTGACCATTTTTCCATTGAGTCCTTGCAGTTCACCTTTTACAAAATGTAGGCGTATGATCTCCTCCCCTGTTTTAGTGCATTGGCTGGGGAATGCCTCATTTGGTAAGTATTGGTCCGATGTTAGGGTTTCTTTTCCACCAACGGAGGTCCCCCATATTCCCTGATTGATGGAATATTTGGCTTTCGACCAGTCCATTTCAACTCCCTTATTTTTCAGGTACTCGATTTCAGCTTCGCGCGAAAGTTTCAAGTCGCGGATTGGGGTGATGATTTCGACACCCGGGATCAGGATATTAAATATCATATCGAAGCGAACCTGGTCATTTCCTGCCCCCGTGCTTCCGTGCGCTACAGCATCTGCGCCAATCTTCTTTGCATATTCGGCGATGGATTTTGCCTGAAAAACCCGTTCCGCACTTACTGAAAGCGGGTAAGTATTGTTTCTGAGCGAATTCCCAAAAATCAGGTAGCGTATACAGTTTTTGTAAAATTCGTTGGTTGCATCGACAGTGTGATGCTGCTTCACTCCCATACTGTAGGCCCGCGTTTCAACCTTTTTTAATTCATCTTTGCTGAAACCACCTGTATCCACAAGTACAGAATAGACCTCAAAACCTTTGTCTGCGGTGAGGTATTTTACACAAAAAGAAGTGTCGAGTCCACCACTGTATGCGAGTACTACTTTCTTATTATCCATAAAAAAAATGATTTAATTTCCATTGGTTTTCCTAAACATCCGAAAGAGTGTATCAGCCCTCTCTTTTAGCCATTTGGTATATTTATCCTTATAGTCGGCAAACTTTTTTCGCCGGTATTTATCTTTATCCTTGGGATCATAGAGCATTCCCGTGCAGAGGCACATTTTGCGCTTGGTCCTTGTGAGTATATCATAATTCACACAACTCTGACACCCTTTCCAGAAAGCTTCGTCGTCGGTTAATTCGGAAAATGTAACCGGTCGATAGCCCAATTCGGAGTTTATCTTCATTACGGCAAGGCTGGTTGTGAGTCCGAACAGCTTCGCATTTGGGTATTTTTGCCGTGATAACTCGAATGCTTTTCGCTTAACACGAAGTGCCAATCCTAATTTGCGGTATGGTTCAGCAACGATTAATCCAGAGTTGGCGGCAAACTTATCGCCCCAGGACTCAATATAGCAAAACCCCCCGAAAATGCCTTTATCGCTGAGCGCAATAACTGCCTTGCCTTCCTGCATTTTCTGCCTTATATACTCCGGCGATCTTTTGGCAATACCTGTTCCTCTTGCTTTGGCGCTTATTTCTATGACTTCGCAAATTTCTTCTGCGTATTTATAATGTTCTTCCGATGCTACAAGAATCTGAAAATCCATGTTAATAACAATAATATAGTATAACTGTAAGGGATAAGAAATCGAAAGTGATTACCACGTGGGTAATATTAAAAATTATAAGCCCTTCAGGGCCTGCACCTGAATAGGTTGTGGAGAATGCGGGATAGTGATAAGAAATCCAATTCAATTTTCATTTAGGCTGCGAATGTATAAAGAATAAATTTTTATGCCTAAAATGAGTTTTAAAAATTTCGTACGAATTATCATTAGAAATATTTCCTATTGATAATTTCACCAAGTACAATAGCATTTTTGGCTCCGCCTGGACTTCTCAACATCTTGATAAGTTCTCCTCTACTGTCCTCCTGAATCGAGTATTTTTCACTTCGCAGGAACTCGATAGGTTTGTCAGTAGCCAGATCATAGCTTGTCTCGTGTTGGAAATTAGTGTCCTCGTAGGCTATCGTCTGGTATTTTTCATATTCGTGGGCAGGACGATTGAACGTGGTATTTTCATAATCGGACCCCTCATAGGTTTCATACTCCTCAATATCGGTATCTTCTTTTTCATTGAAAGTGATTTGTCTTCCGGTTTCCCGAACGGGTTGTGGTTTTTCTTCCGGAATTCCCGCAATGTTCTTTTCGAATTCCTTAAGTATATCTTCGAACGACATTGTTTTCCTAGGTGAGGGAATTGAGTCAGCTTCAGATTCAAAGACCGGTTTAGTTGCTGGTTTTGCAGGTCGTCGTGCCGGCTCGGCATTTTTAGGCTTAGCTTTTAAAATCCGACTGAGAATGTAAATAACAGCGAATACGAGGTACAGGTAATTCTCCAAATTGTCCATGACCCAAATATAAAAATTAATTTTATCTTTGCTCGCCTCATAAACAGACTATTCTGAATGCAACTCACAAAGCTGGAGATAAAGGGATTTAAGAGTTTTGGTGATAAAGTACTCATTAACTTCGGAGATGGCATCACAGGCATAGTTGGCCCAAATGGTTGCGGTAAATCCAACATTGTAGATGCGATACGCTGGGTACTTGGCGAACAAAAAATCAGCACGCTCCGCTCTGAAAAGCTGGAAAACATCATTTTCAATGGCACTAAAAAACGCAAGCCTACTCAGATGGCTGAAGTATCGCTAAGCTTCAAAAATACACGCAATCTCCTACCGGTAGAATACAACGATGTAACGATTACAAGGAGGTTTTTCCGTTCTGGAGAAAGTGAATATTTACTCAACGGCATTACCTGCCGCCTCAAGGATATCACAAGTCTTTTTCTTGACACAGGAATCGCTTCCAACAGTTATGCCATCATCGAATTGGCTATGGTCAACGATCTTCTCAATAATAAAGATGATTCGCGCAGGCATCTTTTTGAAGAGGCTGCAGGTGTATCGAAATTCAAAATCAGGAAGAAGGAAACGCTCCGCAAATTGAGTGAAACGGATGCCGACCTGGCCCGTGTTGATGATCTCCTTTTCGAAATCGAGAAGAATATGCGCTCGCTCGAAAAGCAGGCCAGGCAGGCAAAGCGGTATTATGAAGTAAAAAATGAGTATAAAATCCATAGCATAGCGCTGGCAAAAAAGAGCATAGAAAATCAGCAGCTCGCGTTGGGGGCAAATACAAAAACAAATACAGGCCGAGAACGATTTGAAAGTCAGTCTCGCTAAACAGGTTGCTGAAGCAGATGCATCCATAGAAAAGGCAAAAACCGAACTCATTGTCAAAGAAAAACTTCTGGCATCACGCCAGAAAACAATGAACGAACATACCGGTAAAATCAGGACATTCGAAAGTGAAAAGAAAATAAAGCACGAACGGCTGAAGTTTCTCAGCGATAAAAGTGAAAACATCAGGGAACAGATAGTTCAGGACAAGCAAGGTCTGGAACGAGTTACCTTTTCTATTCAAAGCCTCGATAACGAAAAGACAGCTGCTACTCTCTCACTTGATGAATTACGTGTTGTTCTGGAAACCGCAAAAAAGGTCCATGAAGAGCAAAAGCTAAAGACCTCTAGCCTGGAATCAGAGCATAATCAGATTGCTGAAGTATACAGGAAAGGAAAGGATGAACTTTATACCCTAATAAAAGATATAGAAATTAAAGAGGTTCAACTTTCTTCTTTGAAACGCGAACTTGAAAAAACAGCCTCCGACAGCTCAGAAAAGACAGCCAATCTGGTGGCTTTTGATAACAAACTGAAGCAACTCAGGGAAGTAATTGCTGCGAAAGATGCCGAGCTGGATGCGATGGAAAAGTCGGAGGTTCATCTGCAGAAAACTATTGAAAGCACCCAGAAAACCATTGAGGTTATACAAGAAGAAAGGCTCCAGACGGCCCGTAAACTGGACGCCCGGCAAAATGAATACAACCTCACCAAATCATTGGTTGACAACCTCGAGGGTTTTCCTGAAGCAATAAAGTTCCTGAAAAAGCGCGGGATCAATGCGCCGCTACTGTCCGATATTATAAGCTGTGATGATAAATACCGGGTGACTATTGAGAACTACCTCGACCCATTCATGAACTACTATGTAGTAGAAAATGAGGATGAGGCCTACCACGCCATTAATCTAATAAGTGATGCAGCAAAGGGAAAGGCGCATTTTTTCATTCTGAATAAATTTGAAAATTACCATCCTAAGGACACTCAGCTATTTGATAATGCTATTCCGGCAACGGAAATAGTTGAATTTGAAAACAGGTACAAACGGCTCGTCGCCCATATTCTAGACGATGTTTATATTGTAACCGGTCCGGAATCGAATATTCCAAAGGAGAGTGATTGTATTTTCATTACCCAAAACGGCAAAATTACCAGGCGTAAATTCTCGATATCCGGTGGTTCTGTTGGGCTATTTGAAGGAAAAAGAATAGGTAGGGCGAAAAACCTCGAGAAGCTGCAAGTTGAGATTAAAAAACTCCATCATAAGCTTGACGACGTCGAAGAGAAAATAAAAGATAAACAAGCCGAATTGGATCGTGCCAAAGGACAAACCAGGAAAATCCCAATCGAATTGTTGCGCAAAGACACGAATCTTCTGCATCAGGAATTGGTCTCTTATGAAACCAAGCAGGAGCAGATGGCAAGTCTTCTCAGCAGCAATACCGTCAGGCGCGAGGATATACTTGAAAACATTGAACAATTTAACGCTGAGATAACCCTTAAAAAGCCAGAAGCTGATAGCCTAAGGATCACGATCGAACATCAATTCGCAAAATTGGAGGATCTATCAGGTTTGTTGAGTGCGGCTAAAGAGCTTTTAGATGAAAGATCAACAGAATTCAATGAAAAAAATGTTCTATTTATCCAACATCAAAATAAACTTAACAGTCTGATACAGGAAATATCATATAAAGAAGGCTCCAGACTGGCCGCCGAACAACGGATTGAAAAAAATTCCAGGGACCTGATTCGCAATGAGGACGAGATAAAGAAACTGCTTGAAAGTAATGATGTCGGCGAAGATGAGTTACGTCAGCTATACAATGAAAAGGATGCCATCGAAAAGGGTGTAAATGAAGCAGAACGTGAGTACTATGCTCAGCGAGGTCATATCGACGAGCTTGAAAAGAACCTGCGGTTGATACTCACCAAAAAAGACAACCTCGATGCGTTATTGCTGGAGTTACAGACCAGTGTAAATGAACTTAAACTTGAGATTTCCTCGGTAAAAAACAGATTAGTGGTTGAATTTGATGTAGATCCTGACCTCGATGCGCCTGATGCTCCAACTGAACAAATATTACTTTTATCGATCGACGAATTAAGCAATAAGGTGGCTGAATGCAAAAGCACGTTGGACCGGATCGGCCCTATTAATCCGATGGCACTCGAAGCTTACGATGAGATAAAAAACAGGCACACCTTTATTACTGACCAAAAGAATGACCTCGTTACTGCAAAGGAGTCACTTCTTGCTACAATCGAGGAAATAGATCTTGTAGCCAGGGAAACATTTGTTCAATCCTTTGAAAAAATCAAAACCAACTTTGTTAAAGTTTTTCGGTCGATGTTTACGGAGGAAGATGACTGCGATTTGCGACTTTTAAACCCTGGCAATCCACTGGAATCTGAAATTGAAGTAATAGCCAAACCAAAAGGTAAGAAACCATTGACAATCAGTCAGCTTTCGGGTGGAGAAAAGGCATTAACGGCTATATCCTTACTTTTTGCAATTTATCTATTGAAACCCGCGCCATTCTGTATTTTTGACGAAGTTGATGCTCCCCTCGACGATGCCAACATTGATAAATTCAATGAAAAAGTCAGGCAGTTTGCCGAAGGATCTCAATTCATCATTATCACCCACAATAAGCGTACAATGTCCAAAACCGATGTAATTTACGGCATCACCATGATTGAACAGGGTGTGTCTAGGGTCGTGCCGGTTGACTTGCGTAGCCTTGAATAGAATATGCCAGATTCGCAAAAAGCTACCCCTATCTTGAAATAATACCATCAGAAAAATGCCTCGATTCCATTGTCCTATTTGAACAATTCCAGCAGGTTTCAGGAATTATTGCCAGTTCAAACATAAATATTACATCGTAATTGACTGCCTCTATATTTGTTAAATGCTTGATTTATAATCTGAATTTTGATCTATCTTTAAGCATTGGTTGTATTGATTTTCAAATCTGAGGATAGCAAGTGAAATAGTATTTTTTGTGGATAAGATTTCACTGTCCGTATTAAGTTATAAGCGTGTGGTCAAAAATGAATTTTTTTTCATGAATCGTTGGTTCCGTTTTTATTGGATATTGTTGGCCATGTTTATTTCCCCCTACTTGGAAGCCCAGGAAATCGACAGTATAACGATGACCCAGGAAAACGGAAAGGTGAGGCTGGAATACGACTTTATTCAAAATGACAGCAATATTCCGTATGAGCTTTACCTGTACAGCTCGCATGATAACTTCACAAAGCCATTACAACTGGCTTCAGGAGATGTAGGGAAAAACGTGTATCCCGGGTTAAATAAAACGATTATTTGGGATGGAGCCGGTGAATTAGGCAATTTTAAAGGAGAAGTTATACTTAAAATTAAGGGCTCTGTCTATAAACCGTTTGTCACATACATTAATGTTCCGGATCGCCTCACCATCAAGCGCGGATCGATATACACCTTTGAATGGAGTTATGACAAAAAACCGGAAAAGGTCATGCTAAAGATCTTAAGAAAAGGTGTGCCGGTTGATGACCCGAAAATTATTGATAATCTCGGAAAATATGTGTGGTCCGTTCCTAAAAATACACCTACCGGAAAGGGCTATTCATTGCAGCTGTCAGATCCCGAAAACCTGATCCGGGAAGAATCCAGCCATTCATTTATAATAAAAAGAAAAGTCCCACTTGGTTTCATTGGCGTGCCAGCTGCAATTATCGGTACTGCAGCAGTTCTTTTGTTTTTACCGGAAAACGGCATACCAGAGCCGCCGTCTGCTCCAACGAATTAAGTCATGAATACAAAGCAACCGATAGCTCAATTAAGATTACTCCTGCTGGCCGTGGCAGGTTGGGTTTTTCTTGGGATTGAATGTTTTGCCACAAGTGATCAAACGCTGATAAGTAAATCTTTACAGACACTGGCTAACGGAGCTGGAAGCGCATCACAGGCCTCTGCCTATAACCAGTCAAAAAATGAGTTTATCATCATATACACTGGCGCTGACGGCAGTTGCCCTTCGAATCAGGAATTAAGGGCACAAATAATTGACGCAACCACAGGTCAAAAATCAGGGAGTGTACTATTGTTGACATCCTCTACCCAGCCTTGCGGCACACGCATTATTAAAAATCCACAGATTGTATTTAATAGTCAACAGGGCGAATATTTCATTATTTTCAATCTCAATAATGGTCTCGGCTCTTCATTGATGTATATGACTGTGAATGCCACCAATTATTCAATTACCAAATCCCCTGCAGAAATAGCATCTGACGAGATCGCCGATCCATTCAGAAATTGGGTTGTGGGGCTGGATGCAAGTAAAAACATTTATCTGGCGGGTTATCATACGGAGGACGCGTTGCAGGAAAGCACTTTCACCATCAGATATATCTCTGGAACAACCAGGGATTTCCTAGGGTATACGACAATTATTAACAAAAGCAATTTTACCGGTGAAAACAAGGGTGTATTTGGAACGCAGCTTTTATCCTATGGAACACAGGTATTGCTCACCACTTCCACCAAATTCACTTCGGGAAGTGAGGTTCATGGAGTTTTTATCAATTCTCAGACAGGCGCTCTATCTGGAAGTATCTTCAAAATAAGTCCGACCGGAAGTGCATCTACCAATTACCAGCGACCCTATGCTACATACAATCCCTCCCGGAATGAAGCATTTGTGGTTTATGAAGAGGTATATGCATTCGCATCCAACGCTGCCCTAAATAAAAAAATTATGGGTCAACGTATCCACGGAGGTACCGGGAATGTTCTTTCACCAATAAATGTCGCCCTTACCGAAGTTACGGGAATTTACAATGAAAGCGCAAAACTTCCAGTCGTCACTTATTCGGACCTTAGTAAAGAATATTTAATTCATTTTTATGGTATTAATTATGCCGGAAGTACCGATACCTATAACAATTACGTCCAGAGGGTAAATTCCGAAACTATCTCACCCATCGGCTCTCCAAGCACTGTCGTAGCGACTTCCATTGGAAGCCAGGTCATACAAAATAATTCACTGAAATTACTATCACTGGCATATAATAGTAAAAACAATCAATATCTTCTTGGATGGAATACCCACACCAGCAATAATGTTTTCGCGCAGGTGTGGAGATATGATAACAATTTGCCCTCAGGGCTGGCGCTATCCCCTACTTCACGAAATGAAAACCATCCGATCGGCACAGCCTTCGCATCATTGACTTCCGTCGATCCTGACCCCGAGGATACAGCACCTGTATACTCACTTGTTTCAGGAACCGGCAGTCAGGACAATTCATTTTTTACGATTGTGGGCAATGAACTTCGCGTTGCAAAGACCTTGAACTATGAAGCATCGCCGACAAGAAGCATTCGTGTGCGGGTGACAGATACGCATGGCGGCTCTACCGATCTCAACTTTACGCTGACGATTAACAATATTAATGAGAAGCCATATAATCTGGCGCTGAGTGGCCCGCTGACTTTTGCAGAAAACACCATAACATTTACCAGCAACATCACAGTTCTCGATGAAGATGTCGGTGATACGCAAACACTTTCTTTGGTGGCCGGTGACAGTTCGACACACAATGCGAATTTCACGATTGATGGGGCAGCAAAGACGCTAAAGCTTACAAAAGCTGTTGATTTTGAAACAGCTCCAAAACAGTTTGTGAGAATAAGATCCATGGATTCCGGAGGACTTTCTGCAGAGAAAGGCTTTCTAATCACAGTTACCGATGTAAATGAAGAACCAACCGGCCTTACCATCACGCCGCAGTCTTTTAATGAGAATGACGCGGTGACAGCTTCCACGGTGGCTGCCATTGACCAGGACATCACCAGCAATTACACCTATACTTTGGTGCCGGGCTCAGGTGATACGGATAATGATCTGTTTGTACTGACTACAAATAAACTTAAGCCCAGACAGCCGCTCAATTATGAAGAGAAAAACTCCTATTCGGTTCGGCTCAGGGCTTCGGACGGCACTTTTGAATTGGTTCGTTCTTTCATAATATACGTCATTGATAAGAATGATGCACCACAAAGCATCGCCATTTCTTGTGACTCAATTATGGAAGGACGTGGCATAGGGTTTTCGGTTGGCAAACTGATAACAACAGATCAGGACGCAGGCGATTCGCACACCCTCTCGCTCCTTACCGGAGGTGATAAATTTCTGATCGACAGCAATGACAGCCTTGTAACAAGAACTGATTTTAAGTACGATTATATTAATACTCAAAACAATGTCGTCACCATCAGGATTCAAACCAGAGACCTCGCAGGAGCCACTTATCAAATGGATTTGACCATTAAAATTTACAAATTCAATGACGAAATCGATCCTGATGCCCGTGTAGTCGGC
>JBGSYX010000301.1:0-3535 GCA_041750735.1 Cyclobacteriaceae bacterium | reverse complement strand
CATCGGACCCGCCTCGCCCGCACAGGTGAAAGCAGCCGGTGGGGTCTTCGGAACATTACGCCGATTGACCGATTCAGTCATTTTTAACTTGCGGACAACACGACAATTGGATCGATTTATCCGGTACATTCTCGCGATCATCGTCTTGCTGATTACGATTATTATCAGTTTCCGAACCTTCGGCAGGAATATTACCAAGGGTATAGAGGCTATTGGTCGAAATCCGTTGGCAAAAGTTTCTATTCAATCCATGATTGTACTGAACGTCATTATGATTCTCGCGGTAACGCTGGGAGGCGTTATTTTGAGCCTGGTTATTATTAGTTTATAAGTGTTTTCCCATAGACACGGAAACGTGGACACTTTACAATAAAATTGCGATTATTCGTACCTGCCTATGTCAATAGAATTACTTCAAAGTATTCTGCCGTTCCTTACTGTGCTGCTCATGATCATGCAATTGGCACTGTTTTTTGTGTTGTTTCGTGCCTTATTCTCCCGTCAGAACGACGATAAACCCATAGACGAAATTCTTGCCCAAACGAAAGAACGGTCTAGTTCTATTATTCATCGGGCCTTCGGTCAAGCCAACAAGATTCTCGTGAGTGCCGAGCTGGAAGGAATCCGGCAGTTGTCTCAGGAGAAGCGCAGTGGTCGCGAACTCGTAGAAGCTCTGGAAAAACATTTAAAAGTAGTGGAAACCACGCTGCAAGATCATTCCAGCGAAACTGCCCGAAAAGCGGAGGATTCGTATAAAGCGTTTATTAAGAGTACCGAACAGTCCATTCAGGCGCATATCGAAAAGAATGATAAATTTTTGACCGATCGTTCGAGTGCCATGACCGCGCACGCACAGGAGCAACTGGACGCGTTTATAAAGGATGTCCACGGGAAAGTCAGTATGGAGGTTGAACAAGCGTTGCAAGCCGCCAGAAACGAAATAGCGGAGTATAAGCAACGTCGTATCCAGGTATTGGATGAAAAGATTATTGATGTATTGGAGCGAACTCTGCAGGTAGCCCTGGAAAAGAAACTCAGCTTGGTCGAGCAAAGTGAACTGGTGTATAAAGCGCTCGAAGAGGCTAAGCATGAAAATTCGTTCAGCTGAGTTGGGGCGCAGCACCATGTACCATGACAGCAGATCAACTTTTTCAAACAATTCTTCATACTGCGTACACGCGCTCTGATTTGCAGCGGCGGATACGGTTGTTGCGTGAGTTTTTGGAAAAATCGTTTTATTCTCCTGAAACTACGGATCTCACCAAATTTTTACTTTCTAAACGAGCTACCACCGATGACATCGATGCATTTTTGTCGTGGGGCGAAAGTTTCCTGGAAGCCTTCAATAAAGACAACACCTACAAAGTGTTGAATACTATGTCAGAGATGATCAAAGTAATACCGGTAATCAGCGTGTACATTCCGTATGAGCCGGTTCCGGCTGAAGTGGTGAAGTTGGGGAGGTGGTTCCGGAAGAGTGTGGGAGATAATATTTTACTCGATATTCATACCGATCCTACGCTGCTTGGTGGCTGCGCGTTCGCCTGGAAAGGCGTGTATCGCGATTATTCTCTCCGGTACTATATGCATAAACGGAAGGAAGAAATCAGCAAAATTATTGCAGACTATGTTGCAAAACTTTACAAAGACTAAAAAAGAAGTCGGGTTTGTTTTTAGTACCCGGGATTACATTATTAACCTGAACGGTTTGCCGTCGGCGAAAATGTATGACATCGTGCTGACAAAAAACGGCGGACGGGCTCTCGTATCGGCCTTAAATAAAGAGAATGTGGAAGTGCTGATGCTCGATGTCGAGCGGCCAAAACCGGGTGATTATTTGGAACTGAGTGAAAAAAGTTTGAGCCTGCCGTTTAACATTAATTTATTCGGACGGGTGGTAAATCCTCTGGGAAGTTCGCTGGATGGGAAGGCAGGACTCCCTGCCGGGGGCGAAGAGCTGGATCTGGATACCGTGGCGCCGGGGATCGACGGACGCGATGCTATTCACGACCAGTTTTATACCGGTTTGAGTATGATTGATACGTTAATACCGGTAGGAATCGGACAACGGGAATTGGTGTTGTGTGAACCACGGAGCGGCAAAGACATGTTCTTTTTGGACGTGATTGTGAATCAGAAAAAAACCGGGTTTATTTGTGTGTATTGTGCCATAGGGCAAAGCGAGGTGGATGTAAAACGGTTCTCCGAGGAGCTCCATCGTACGGGTGCAGATGCCTATACCGTGGTGGTGGCAGCCACGTCCAATGAATCCGCACCAATGATTCTCATCGCACCGTCTGTGGCGATGTCACTGGCGGAATTTTATCGGAATCAAGGCAGGAATGTGTTGGTTATTCTGGATGATTTGGCCACGCACGCGAAGTACTCCCGCGAAATTTCATTGCTGGCAGGTCGGGTACCCGGTCGTGAATCGTATCCGGCGGATATTTTTTACCAGCACAGTAGCTTGCTGGAGCGTGGTGGAAAATTTAATGACCATCACCACAAAGGGACGATTACGTTGTTGCCGGTGGTGGAAACGCCTATCGAAAATTTCACCAATCTTATTCCTACCAATGTTATGTCTATTACCGACGGCCATATTTTGTTTTCTGCGCAGTTACGGGCACAGGGAATTTATCCGGCTATCGAAGCAGACAGGTCGGTTACCCGGGTGGGGCGTCAAACACAAATGTTCATTCACAAAGTGTTATCGGACAAAGTGCGGTCACTCTTGGCTGAATACCACGAGCTTGAGCGCTACGGCAGATTCGGCTCAGAATTATCCATTGAAACGCAGTTAAAAATTAAACGCGGCCGGATTGCCGAAGAATTGCTCAAACAGGAGCCACTGACGCCAATTCCGCCTGATGTGCAAATTGTCTTCCTCAGCTTGGTATTTGCCGGGTATTTTGATGATCGTGATTTTGAAGGTGTGCGGGCAAATAAGGGCGCGATTGTAGATATTCTTACCAAAGATGCCGCATTTACGGCGCTGCGGGGGGAAATAAAAACGGTGAAATTTGATGAATTGGTAGAAAAGTTAAAAGGAATGTTCGGACCACTGGAGGCTACATGCCCACGATCAACGAAATCAAAGCAGAATTAGATGATGCACTGACGTTGAAAATGATTAGTTCCGCCTTCACGGAGGCGTCTGCTGCCCGGGTGCAGAAAATCAAAAAATTATTTGAAACCAACCGGCAGTTTTATGAAGAAATTAGCCACGTGTACCATTTAGTGCGCGCAGGACATTCCGAACAGACGGTGAAAAAGCCGGAACTTCCCACAGACGGAGTGGTGTACGTCGGATTAACATCGAATCAACGGTTTTACGGAAATTTAAATGTGACGATTATGGATAAATTGCTGTCGGATTACGAAAAGGAAACCGGAAAGAAAAAGTTGTTGATAATCGGGTCTACCGGACGGGATTTTTTGGGATCCCGCGTGGATGCAAAGAAACATGAAGTGCTGTTGTTCGAAAAGGAAAACCCCAATACAGCGGAAGTAGGGAAGTTTTTAGATAGTGTGA
>JBGSYX010000300.1:0-1962 GCA_041750735.1 Cyclobacteriaceae bacterium | reverse complement strand
TATAGTGAATTCAGAGATTGTCTCAACCGGTCGGACAATGTCTTTGAACTTATCTGGTATCTTCGGATGTATTCGGAACGCAGAGACCAATATGTCATTCAGCTTCGCAATGTAATAGTAGCGAATAACCTCTTGCAGTATGAAAATTACCAGATCGATCAGGCCTATTTTGACTACCCGCCTGGCGATCCAAAATAATTCAAAATTATGAAGGCCTGGATATTTTTAATATGCATACTACTGCCTTATGATCAACCGGCAAGCAGGCTTGCCAGCAATGAAAATAAGAATACGTCAAACGAGCAGCATCGACAAAAAGAGGTTGTGGTATTTATCTATCACCGGTTTGGCGATAACAAATACCCGTCGACCAATGTCAGTGTCGCTGATTTTGATGGTCATATGAATTATCTAAAGACAAATCGATTTATGGTGCTTTCGTTTGGCCAGGCGATAAACTACATTACTGATCCAGGTATCCCGTTCCATACCAAGGTAGCCTGCATCACGGTTGACGACGCTTTTAAAAGTTTCTTCGACAACGGCTATCCAATTCTGAAGAAATACGACTTCACTGCGAGCCTGTTTGTGAATTCAGAGACTATTGGCGGCGGCAGTTTTATGAACTGGGAGGAAATTAAAATAGTTGCTGATGCAGGCATAGAAATAGGCAATCATACCCATAGCCACGACTATTATCTGAATATTCCAATTGCACAGCGGCATGAGAAATTTACGGAAGAAGTTAAGAAGTGCCAGGAGATCATCATCAAGCAGGTGGGTGTGACTCCCGTGGTTTTTGCATATCCCTTTGGGGAATTTGATGCCGAAATGAAAAACATTATAAAAACCATGGGGTTCAAAGCTGCTGCGGCCCAGTTTTCCGGAGTGATGTACGATACAGACCGGTTTGCCATTCCACGCTTCCCGATGACAGGAAGTACGGCGAACTTAAAGTCATTCAGCGAAAAATCAACCATGAAGGCCCTCCGAATTTTAAGTAAAACACCCGATTCACCATTCCTGAGTGAAAAAAATCCACCATCACTAACACTCGTTGCAGATACCACAAATGCCGATTTGTCGCGAATGAGCTGTTTTATAACTCAGAGCTGTAGCAGCGTGACAGATGGAAATATCATTAAAATAACTGCTAAAAATCCATTGTCATCGCGCAGAACAAACTACACCATTACTGCACCTGATAAAAATGGCCGAGGATGGTATTGGTACACACATCAATGGGTGATTCCTGAAATTAAGGAATGACTATTTTTGCAGGTGAACTTCGACCAAAGTATATGCATTCACCTTGCTATCCAGTACAACTTTGCCTCCAAGTGATTCCGCCTGAACTTTTACCAGGTACAAGCCAAGACCCTTTCCCGATGATTGATTATGAAATCTCTGATAAGGATAAAACACTTTGTGACTGTATTTTTTCAGATCAAGGCCTATTCCATTATCCTTAATACTCAAGACCTGATACTTCCCATTCTGATGTAGCGAGACATGAATTTCCGGACGTCTTTCTGTGGATTTAAACTTGATGGAATTGCTGATCAAATGGTAAAGAATGCTGTGCAATCTTTTTTCATTGCTCTTGATGATTCGTGTGCCGCTGATATCACAAGTGAACTGGATATTATTTGCATTCAACTCCGGATAAAAATAGCTGTGTAGTGCGTCGATTTGCCTCTGAACATCAACTTCTTCAATGGTGTTGTAAAGATTGTTGCGGAGTTCAAGCATCTCATTCATATCCGAAAATACGTTTTGCATTTTTTGGACTGATTCATTCAGGTAACTATGCAAAAGCCTGTTTTCCGTTCCCAAATCATTGACATTTACCAGGTTCAGTAAACCCTGAAACGTGGCCACCGGTGATTTCAGATTATGTGACAATGTGTGGGAAAATTGCCGCAACTCGTTGTTATTTATGCTGAGTTCCTCATTAATTCG
>JBGSYX010000299.1:0-9335 GCA_041750735.1 Cyclobacteriaceae bacterium | reverse complement strand
ATTTTATGTTAAAAGCCCTAAAACTAATCTATTTATAGAATGTATCAAATATTCCTGCAGAACCCCCAACACGATTCCTTTATCTCGGATGAAAAGTCAGCCTTAAAAATAGTAACCGGGGGAAAATCAGTTTACACTATTATACATCGAAACAGTGATTTTATACCATTCCGGAATTCATGCGCCATGGATAAAACTCATTGTATTTCTGTCAACTTCACTTGGCAATGCCACTGAGAATATACATAAAAAATTGCCGCGCAAATGAACAAAATGCAGACTGGTCAACTGGAGAGCTAAGTTTTGCAAAAAGGTGACTGTTTGTAATATCATGCTGTAATATGTAGTTTTAATGTGACGAATAAATATGATTTTTGAATCGTCATTTTGATATAATACATAATTACGCCAGGCGCGAAACCTATGAAGGAACTTTTATCTCGCTTATTCGAAAAAATTGGTTTAAGGATAGCCATCTTATTCCTTATTGTTATTGTGATTCTTAATGTATTTCAGGTACTCTACTTGCGCAATGTCATCGTCCGTAGTTCAGAGATGTCACAGCAGGCCTTGATCATTCGAAATAATTTGGCAATTGTGGATGATTTTATACGTCAGGGCGATGTGGGTATACGAGGCTTTTTACTCGATCAAAATGGCACTTTCCTGGAGCCATTCACCAATGTATATAGAACTTATCGTCAAAGTATTGCAAATCTTGAAGAGAGTCTTATTGTGAATGGTTATGATGTCAATAAAATGACTTTGGCAAAGACAATCTTTATTGACTATATGGAATCATTAAAGCTTATGGCAGACCTGATAAGCAATGGCAACCTTGATGAAGCCATAGCAATTTTTGAAGAAGATCGCGGTAAAACTGCCTGGGCAAGGTACAACCCGTTCATTCAGGATGTTAATGCCTTTATTATTGAGCTCAACACTATAAGCCAGAAGAATTATAAAAATGCCATCAATTTCATCCTTGGTACCCAGATTCTATTTCTCATCATTACACTACCGGTACTCATAGCAATCTTTCGAAGGATCAGAAGGGACAGTATATTCAGACATAAGATTTTCCACCTGATGGATGAAAGCAACCGAAAATATTTATATGATAATGGCCAGGAAATCGACAACAGCAATGAAGATGCTATAACCGGAAACCTTGTGGGCAACCTAACGAAAGCCGCAGGCTTCATCAATTCTATTGGCAAAGGCAGGTATGATGTGGAATGGGAAGGAATGGATGAAAAGACCAGGGAAATAAACAAGGAAAATATAGCAGGAGAATTGCTCGCCCTACGTGAACAGTTGAAAAAAGCAAAGAGAGAGGATGATATAAGAATCTGGACCAACGAAGGCCTTTCGCGTTTTGCAGACCTCATCAGAAATTATCAGAACGACATCAGCGAACTGTCGGACCGACTTATTGCCGGAATTGTGGATTATATAGGCGCTGAACAAGGCGGCCTCTTCTTCCTCAATGAAGACAACCAACATGAAAAGTACCTGGAACTCATGGGTTGCTATGCGTATCAGAGGAAGAAATTCATGGAAAAACGGGTAGAACTTGGGCAGGGAATAGTTGGACAATGTTTCCTTGAAGGTGAAACCACCTATCTTACCAATATTCCAAAAGAATATATGTACATCACATCTGGGCTTGGCCTCGCCACACCAACAACATTGCTCATTATTCCCCTGAAAATCAATGAAGATGTGGTGGGTGTCATAGAGACTGCCGGTCTCAAAGAATTTGAACAATATAAAATCGATTTCCTCGAAAGACTTTCCGAATCAATTGCTTCATCGATTGCTTCCGTGCGTACCAATGAAAGAACAAAAATATTGTTGATGCAATCACAGCAACAAGCGGAAGAAATGCGGGCTCAGGAAGAGGAAATGCGCCAAAATATGGAAGAATTGCAGGCAACTCAGGAACAGATGAACCGCAAAAATGAAGAGGTAGAAAGACTGCTTCAAAAAGCGTCTGAAAATGAGGAGGCTATGCGAATGCAAATGGAGGCATTAGCGGAACTACAAAACGAATCGAACCTGCTGGCTGAATCCATGAAAAAAGAAGCGGAAGATTATCGTACCATGCTCACTGATATTCTCAATGAAATACCAGGAAAGGTATTCCTGAAAGATGCTGAAGGTAAAATCTTCCTGGCAAACCAAAAGGTCGCCGATGTACATGGATTGCCAGTGTCGGAATTGATCGGTAAGAGCGATTATGACTTCGTGGATCAGGAAACAGCGGATCAATGGCGCCAACAAGAGCTTGATATCATTGCCAAAGGAGAAGAGAAATATACATTTGAAGATACGATCGGCGGGCAGGCCAGAATACTTGAAACCACTAAAAAAGCTTTCGAAATAAAGCCACTGCGCCAGACTGGTCTTTTAGGAATACAAAATGATATTACCGAACTGGTGGCGCTTCAGAATCGAGTAAAAGCGCTGGAGTCCCAAGAATAAAAAAACAGAAGTTTAGTGTATATAATACACTTTTATACCTGATTATCACCAACTTCCAACAGTTGGATTTTTACATTTTTTGGTACATTCCATCTACTTCCTCTTTTAGAAATAATACATTTGTAGTATTACCTGACCACCCAAAATACTGGGAGAATTAGTTGGAGGACGTAGTTAAATAATCTTGTAAATGCACAATCTTAAACAATACATCCATACCCATGGATTGATCGCTTCACTGTATTTAATTTTGGTTCTACTGGTGATAAATTCATTCTTCACCTTTTATTCCAGGCAAACGATTACTGAAAACAGCGACATTAAAGAGCTGATTATTAAGGCCAACCACGGTCTGGAATTCATGAACAAAAATGTGAATCTCGCCGACCTTGGGCTTCGTGGCTACATGATCCAACAAGATGAAAAATTTCTCTCGCCATATACCCAGGCGGTAGATGGGTATCAGGCAAATCTCGATACACTGCGAATTGTTTTAAATGACCTTGGATTTGATACGCGTCAAATGGCAACAGCGGAGAATGCAATTGATGAATACATGAAATTGGTACAGCAAATGGTAAAAATGTGTTCTGTAGGTGATGTGGCTTCAGCAAGGGAAATCTTATTGCGTGATCCGGGATATGACGCATGGGCAATATACTCGATCTTTGAGCAACAAGCACAGCGATTTGTTAATGAAACAGCTATTACTTCAGATATAGCATATAGAACAAGTACCAGAAACCTTGTGATTGGGCAATTTATCTATCTTCTGTTGTGTTTCCCTATTCTCAGTCTAACCATTTCAACCATTCGGAAAGGAAATCGCAAACGGAAGCAGTTATTTGAAAATCTCAATGAAAGCAACCGAAAGTTCATATTCGATGATGGTACAGAAGAAGACGATAAAGATGAGTCCGGAATCATTGACCACCTCATTTTCAATCTGAAAAAGGCTTCGGGTTTCATTGGGCAAATCGCAGACGGAAACTACAAGACATCATGGGATGGCCTTGATGATAAAAATGCCGGACTTAACAAAGAAAACATCGCGGGTAAACTGCTTGCCATGCGGGAGCAGATGAAAAAGATGAAATCCGAAGACGACATCCGACTCTGGGTGTCGCAGGGGCTTACTGAATTTGGGGGTATTATTCGAAATAATCAGGATAACATTAAAGTGCTTTCGGAAAAGATTATTTCGCGTCTAGTGCAGTATCTCGAAATTCAGATGGGCGGACTATTTATAATAAATGGAGAAGATGAACAGGAAAGATTCCTTGAATTGACCAGTTGCTATGCCTATGAACGGCTCAAGTTCATTGAAAAAAAAGTAGCCATAGGCCAGGGACTTGTGGGACAATGCTACCTGGAGGGCGAAAGTATTTATATGACCAATGTACCTCAGGATTACATGAGCATAACGTCGGGACTCGGTGATACGCGACCTGGTTGTGTATTGATTATTCCATTGAAACTTAATAACAAGATCGAGGGAATTATAGAGTTGGCCTCCTTGAATCCGTTCCCAGCCCATCAAATCGAATTCCTCGAAAAATTAGGAGAGGCCCTGGCATCTGCGATCACATCAGTGCGGACATCCGAAAATACGAGAATATTACTGGAGCGTTCGCAGCAACAAGCTGAGGAAATGAGGGCCCAGGAAGAGGAAATGCGCCAGAACATGGAAGAACTCCAGGCTACTCAAGAACAGATGCTCCGAAAGAATGACGAAATGGAAGAACTACTTCGCTTAACCTCCGAAAAAGAAGCTGCCATAGCCAGACAAAACGAATTTATACTCGAAGAAAAAAAAGAACTTGAAAAAGAAGAAGCCATCCTCAATGTCCTTATGGAACTATTGCCCGAAAGGATTACCATTAAAGACCGCCATGGCAGATACCTGAGGTTGAGCGAGGCTAAATACAGTACCTTACGCGAACAGGGATTTCATGACGTAATCGGGAAAAGTGACAAGGAAGTATTCAGTGAAGATCACTTTCAAAAGAGTTTCGGCGCTGAGCAGTCTCTCATGAACAGTCGCAAACCCGTGATGAATGTGGAAGAACAAATTCAGGTCACCAAAGACCTATCGATCTGGGGACTTACTTCCCGGATTCCATTCATGAGTTCCAGCGGGGAAGTACTGGGCACCATATCCATTACGAGAGATATAAGCAAAGAAAAACGGTATGAGGAAGAAATCGCAATACTTAAAAATGTATCAGGCGATTCCTAAATTTTCCGCGACCTTTTTAAATACATAAAACATTTCACGGCCTATCTCAAAACTAGTTCCTTCATTGGCAGTTTCCGCCTGGGCAGTGCCCTCATATTTCTTAGGATCCTCATAGTTAATGCTTGTACGGTAGTAGGCACCTTTTATTATTGGGAAAGCTTCATTGGCGGCAGAACAAGTCATGACAGCAACAAAATTTTCCTGGGGATTTTTCTTATGACTGTACACCTTCGAAAAACAAATAACCGGCGATGTATTCCTGCCAACTTTTATCTTGTAGGTGGGATTAGCGCCCTCCTTTTCCAGAAATATCTTAAATCCTGCTTTACGCAAAGCATTCACAGCATTTTTATTGAATGCCGTAACCTGAGTGCCCCCGGAATACGAATTGATGCCCTGTATTTTATAGTAATACGAAGCTGCCCTGGCCCATACCTGAGCCAGGTGACTTCGCCTTGAATTATGTGTACAAATAAATAGCAAATCGACTTTTTTGGAAGACTGCAGCTTTCCAGCCACATAAATGCTCAACTCATCCAATAGTTCTTTTCTGTCAGGGGATATCATATCCTCCTGCCCGACTAAAAGCAATGAAGTCTCAAGCAATTTTTCGAACACGTGCTATTCTATTTTTTGTAAAATTAGAGAAATTAAATTGTCTTTTTGTCTGGCTTTTCTGCATAAACCGTTATGCTAACAATACCAGCAAACCCATTTTTATATTCCAGCATTTCTTGGTCGTTTAAGTATACTTTAAGTAACTCATCCGGTAATTGATGTGTTTGTTCTTTTTGGATTTTTACATTAATAAAACCAATTTCTTTAATAAGATTAATGTAGTCTTCCTTTAGCATGGCCCCTGAAATACAGCCGGCATACAATGCTGCCTCCTTTCTCAATCCTTCCGGAATGGGGCCGTTTGTTACTATATCAGACACGCTGAAATGTCCGCCATTTTTTAGAATCCTGAATGTCTCCGTGAGGGCTCGTTTCTTATCAGGCACCAGGTTCAAAACACAGTTACTCACGACCACATCAGCTTCTTCATCGCGTACCGGCAGATGTTCGATTTCTCCAAGTCTGAACTCCACATTTTCCAGCCCTAGTTTCAGGGCATTTTTCCGGGCAAGTTCCACCATTTGAGCCGTCATATCTACACCGATTACTTTACCCTTAGGTCCTACGGCATATCTGGCAACGAAACAATCATTTCCTGCCCCGGAGCCCAAATCCACTACGGTGTCCCCTTCCTTAATGTAGGCATGTTCGGTAGGCAATCCACAGCCCAGATTAAGGTCAGCTTCAGGATAATAACCTGCTAAACTGCCATAGTCCAGAGAAAATGCCGTGACATCTGCTTCTTTACCACAGCATGAGCTCCCATTGGGCGAGCAGCACGACTGAGGAGTCAATTCCTGCTTGGCGATATTGCCGTATGTATCGCGCACAATTCTTTTTAGATCTTCATTTGTTTGCATGACTTTATGTTTTAATGGTGATTTTATTCGTTTCGTGATTCTAACAACATTCCTCTTTGTAGGCTGAGAAAAGCTCGTTCATTATTGATTTGGCCTCTTTCCAGTTATTGGCATCAATACAATAACAAATGGAAGGACCCTCAATTTCGCCTCTTATGATACCGATCGTTTTCAATTCTTTTAAATGCTGTGAAATGGTCGATTGAGATAATGGCAATATTTCAGTGAGTGATCCTACAATGCAGGTTCTATTCTTTAAAATCTGCTGCAGAATGGCTATCCTCGCCGGATGAGCAAATGCCTTAGCATACGTCGCTATTTTGTTTTGCTCATCATTGAAGTGAAATGATTTTGTAATTCCCATCGCTATATTGGCTTATTGTAATATTACGATAAACGAAACCTCAATACAATTAGTTCTGTGTATCCGGGATTTTTTTAAGATTGAATGAAAAAGATTGATTATAGATTGATTGAGATAAATCCGGGTGCTAGGTGCTGGGTACTGGGAGCAGGATAATGGTCAGCAATTAACCTAGCACCCAGTGCCCAGTCCCAACCCATAACCCATAACCCAACCCATAACTCCGCCTTACCCACTTTACCAACTGCAATATTAACAGGATGGCGGAAAATTTTTGGAGGATTATATCCTGAGAATCTTTCCGGCTTTCAACAGTCCGGCGATACTCAATGAATCGGTGATTTCACCATCCATTACCATGCGGATCGCTTCAATTAAAGGCACTTTTTTTATCTGCAATACTTCAGTTTCGTCCCATTCAGTTGCCAGCTGTGTAAGTCTGGTGGCGAGGTAAATGAAGCCGTATTCATCAGTTACCGAATTAGAGGTATGGATTTTAAGTAATTCTTTCCATTCGTCAGCAACAAGCCCCGTTTCCTCCTTCAACTCACGCTTTGCGCCTTCGAGTGAATCCTCATTCATAGGAACGCCGCCGGTGGGGATTTCCCATGAATATTCATTCAATGTGAAGCGATGCTGGCCAACAAGCCAGGTATTCAAATTTTCATCCACGGGAATAATTCCGATGGCCTTATTTTTAAAATGTATCCAACCGTACATTCCCTGCGAGCCATTGGGCCTGACGACATCATTTTCTTCCACGCGAATCCATGGGGTTTCATAGATTTTTTTTGTGGTAATTTTTTTCCATGGACTTGTATATGTTTGCTCTTGCATAGCTGCCTGATAATGGTGTGTGCAAAAATATTAATTTAGTGGTTTAACCCTCTCTACCAGATTCAAAAAACGCGTGAAAATGAAAAAAAAGCCCGCCATAAAGTCACCGCTATTGGCTAATTATTCCGGAAAAATCCTGGAAGCCGGCTGTGATGAGGCGGGGCGCGGCTGTCTCGCAGGGCCGGTCGTAGCAGCCGCGGTTATTTTGCCTTTCGACTACACGCATCCACTCCTCAATGACTCCAAACAACTTTCCGCAAAACAACGACTATCAGTCCGCGACGATATATATCGGGATGCATTGTATTTCGCTGTTGCGGAAACAAATAATTCAGAGGTGGATCGGATCAATGTGTTGCAGGCATCATTTCTGGCTATGCATCGGGCTCTGGATAAACTACCTATCCGTCCGGAATACATTATTGTCGATGGGCATATGTTCAATCCGTACGGACAGATTCCGCACACATGTGTAATAGGAGGCGATGCCCTCTACCTGAGTATCGCAGCGGCATCGGTGCTTGCCAAGACGTATCGAGATGAGCTTATGGAAAAACTGTCTATTTTACATCCTGAATATGGCTGGAATCGCAATGTTGGATATCCGACAAAAGCTCATAGAAAAGCCATCGACCAATATGGCATCACCAGTTATCACAGAATTACCTTCCGGCTGAACGCACGAGAACCAGGGCTTTTCGATTAATTTTCTTCCTGTTTCAGTGGAACGAGATTCACTTTTGCCTTGATCTTCTTCTCAATTTCCTCCATCATCTCAGGATTGTCTTCAATAAGGCTCTTGACAGAATCGCGCCCCTGGCCGAGCTTATTACCATCGTAGGAAAACCAGGACCCTGATTTCTGAATAATGTCCAGCTCCACGCCCAAGTCGAGAATCTCCCCGCTTTTTGAAATTCCCCGTCCGTAGATAATGTCAAATTCTACCACTTTGAAAGGTGGCGCCACCTTGTTTTTCACCACCTTTACACGTGTGCGGTTGCCAAGTATGTTGTCGTTGCTTTCTTTAATCTGACCAAGCCGGCGAATATCAAGCCTTACCGAGGCATAAAATTTAAGCGCATTTCCACCCGTTGTAGTTTCCGGGTTGCCGAACATCACGCCAATTTTTTCACGAAGCTGATTGATAAATATACATGAACAACCCGTCTTGCTGATGGTGCCCGTGAGCTTACGCAATGCCTGCGACATTAAACGCGCCTGAAGGCCCATTTTGCTTTCACCCATTTCACCTTCTAGCTCACCTCGTGGCACTAACGCTGCCACTGAGTCGATGACGATAATATCAATAGCGCCGGAGCGAATGAGGTGCTCGGTAATTTCCAGTGCTTGTTCTCCATCATCCGGCTGGGAAATCAGCAGATTTTCGGTATCGATACCCAATCTTTCAGCATATGTTTTATCAAAAGCATGTTCTGCGTCTATGAACGCTGCAAGACCGCCAAGTTTCTGAGCTTCAGCAATGCAATGCATGGCCAGTGTCGTTTTTCCAGAAGATTCAGGGCCGTACACCTCGATAACCCTGCCTCGCGGAATGCCTCCAACTCCCAGTGCAATATCGAGACCAAGGGAGCCCGTGGAAATGGCTGGAATGTTTACAACACGTTCGTCGCTTAACTTCATCACGGTGCCTTTTCCATATGTTTTTTCCAGCTTATCGAGTGTTAGCTGCAAGGCTTTTAGTTTGTCTTCTTTATCGCTCATGATATTTGATTTTTCAGTTTAGTGGGTTGAAAATACGGTTTCACCATCCAATATCAAAGCCGAACATTTAGTAAAATGGTTTATTTTTAAAGCGTCTATATTCCATGAAAAAAAGACTACTTTAAGCTCATATTCCGGATTGTATATGAAAATAATAAAATGGATTATGTTGGTTATCCTGATTCTCCTGTTGGGTTTCATTCTAATG
>JBGSYX010000298.1:0-3337 GCA_041750735.1 Cyclobacteriaceae bacterium | reverse complement strand
GATCTGAACCAAATGCTCCTTTTGCATTAGGTAATTGGTCGCAACTTAAACCATTAACAACAGTTTTAGCAATTAATGGATTTAGCTTTTTGTTATCCTCCATTTGCTTTTCAAATGGTTCATGAATGGACGATTTCTTTTTGAAAAAATTAAACATTTTGTCAGGTTATTAAATAAGGTAATAATATTCATCTCACATTATCAATTAATTATAGATTCTTTAGGGTCTGAAATTTAGTGAGGGGATTTTAATTAATGCATCCATCGATTTTCATTTATGTAGATAGGTGGTTGTTTTATTCTGCCCCCTAACGGTTGCAGCTACCCGCAGTTAGGGGAGGGGTAAGACTTCTGCGAAACGTTATATTTTTTTTCATCGTTATTTTGTCTTACGAACAACAAACCCCTAATTGCGGGTAGCTGTTGTTGAACTAAATCCGCCTACGCGGATAGCTCTTTTAAAAGTACCCGATTCTTTCTATAATTCGAAATTTTTCACCACAAAAATTTATGAATATGAGAAAGAAATCGGGTTTTACCATTGTAGAACAAGCTATTGTTCTTGTTCCTGAGTTTGAAAAAGTTGTTCGCAAACTGGAGCAACAGGTCACTTTGCGCGGGCAAAGTAAAAGCACCTTAAATAATTACATCCGGCGTATTGCTTTGTTTGTAGTTCATTTTAATCAGTTGCCCGAGCAGATCGATCCGGATGAAATCAACGAGTACCTGGTCTCTCTGGCGCGCGACCCAAAATCCCCTTCGCGAAGCAGCTTTAAACACATGGTTTACGGGCTCCGCTACTACTACCGCCTGATGGGCATGAACAAGAACGCTATTGCGCTTCCTTCGCTCAAGCAAGATACAAAACTTCCGGTTATCCTGAACCAAAATGAGCTAAAAGAACTTTTTGCAGCCCCCACGTTGCTCAAGCAGCGTATTGTGCTGACCTTGATCTATTCGGCGGGGCTTCGCGGACAGGAAGTCATTAACCTAAAGATTTCCGACATCGACTTTGAGCGCAAAACCATTCACATACGTCAAAGCAAATACAAAAAAGACCGCATGGTACCCCTGGCAGAAAGCATGGCCGTTGGGCTGAAAAAATACCTTAGTGCGGAAAATCCCCATATCTGGCTGTTCAACGGGAAAGAGGCCGATGGGAGGTACAGCGTGCGCGGACTTTCGTGGGTGATGCGCGAGAACCTGAAAAAAACGTCAATCTCAAAGGATGTAAACCTTCATTCGCTTCGCCATTCCTATGCCACGCACCTGCTGGAACAAGGCGTTAATATTGTAACGCTCAAAGAACTGCTGGGCCATGCCGAGATTACCACCACCATGATTTACCTGCATATTGCACAATGCCAACTGGTAAAAGCCCACAGCCCGCTGGATACGCTCTATAATTATCCGAAAAAATGAGAACAAGCTTTGAGCTGGCTCATGCGGTAAACCTTTTCGCTCCTGGACTGCTGGCAAAAGATCCCCTGACACCCCTACAACAAAAGGTGCTGGGAAAGATTGCTGATTGTCGGACCTCTGCCCTGGGAGGTCATGAGCAGGTGTGCGACCAATGCTCAGCAGTGCGTTACAGCTACAACAGCTGTGGCGACAGGCATTGTCCCAAATGTCAGGCCGCAAAACAGGCATTCTGGATCGATGATCTGGTGCACAGCACCCTGCCGGTTAAACACTACCACATCATTTTCACTGTCCCTCACCACCTGAATGCTATTTGCCTGCACAACCAGCGAATGTACTACGAACTGCTGTTCTCGGCCGTATGGAACACCTTAAGGGCTTTCGGGTACACGCATTATGGAGTGGAAAGCGGAGCGGTGGCAGTGCTGCACACCTGGGGGCAGAACCTGTCGCTGCACCCGCATATCCATTGCATTGTCCCCGCTGCCGGAGTTACCCTCGATGGAAGGTGGAAGAATATCGGTCCTTCGGGTAGGTTCTTGTACCCGGTTCCCCAGCTAAGCGAAGCCTTCAAAGGCAAGTTCCTGGACAGCCTTAAGCGGGCTTTGCGAAAACAGGGCGAACTCCTGATGTTTGACCCAAAAGTTCAACTGGCATACAAAACACGATGGGTGGTGCATTGTGAGCCTGCATTGGCAAGCGCAGAACACGTGGTCAGGTATCTGGGGCAATACACCCACCGGGTGGCCATTACCAACCAGCGCATCCTGAATATCGCCCAAGGCAAGGTAACTTTCATTGCAAAGGATTACCGTGATAGTGCTGTCAAAAAACCGGTTACTATGGAGGGGGTTGAGTTTCTGAGACGGTTTTGTATGCATATCCTGCCACGACGGTTTGTGAAAATCAGGCGTTACGGTATTTATAACCACACCACCAAACGAAAACTTGGGTTAAAGTTCCTGCCGCAAGAAAAACCTGCCATCGATACCCTGATAAAATGCAACGACCCTCCCGAAACAAACATGGAGCGCCTGCGGCGGCTTACCGGCTTTGACCCATGCCAATGTCCGGTGTGCAAGAAGGGACGAATGATTGTGGTAAGGGAGTTGCCACCTATCAGGGCACCCAACGTGTCAAATCCGTTCTACTTCCAGATACCTGCTTAATTAATAAAAAAAACTTGGTGCGCTTGCACTCTGGAAAAGTTATGCCCTGACAGGAAAAAAATAAATCGGAAAACCCCAAATCCGTTAAAATATCCCGGATAAATAAGGAACAAAAACTGCATAACTTCAAAATCCTAGTCTTTCTATATCCCTTTAAAAATACAAAACCTTCATTAAGTACATAGCTCGTGGACCGGCGGGTGTAGTTCAACATGGACTCATCGCTGGGTCTTGCAGACCGCTCAGAGTCCTATTTATTAGCGGTTCGGCATTCTTTCGCGTTTTTCATTTTGTCTATTCATCAATTGTCAACCTGGCACAGAAGGGACTTCAATTTTAAGGTTGCCTGTTCCTTTTGCAAATGTAATATTCAAATAGACTGTTCTTTCATTTTTAGAAATTGAATTTAATTTTTCGGCCATCTGAAATCTTAAAATTTTGGTAAATTCGTCATACAATTTGTCAATTTTGAATTCCTCAATTTCTATAGTCATACTTAAAGAAATGTCTGAAAAGAAATGAGCATCAATAACGTATCCATATTTTGACACTACACTCTGAATTTTATTAATTGTAGAGTGCCTTTCGTCATCACTAAATCCTTTCCAAAAAATATTCTCCATTATTTTACTGATAATTTATAAGTTGCTGGTCGTCTCTTATGCTGACCGCTAACGGACGGCGGTAAGTAAAGTGCCGGCCTAGCTAGGCTTTAATTGCGATTCTATTAATATTTAAATTTAAAC
>JBGSYX010000297.1:0-9760 GCA_041750735.1 Cyclobacteriaceae bacterium | reverse complement strand
TTCTTTGCAGACCTTTATTACTTCTCTATATTCGCTGATGGTTTTACTGGCCAAATTCCTTGAAAATTAAGGTTTCCTATTAAAAAATTGATTTCATTCGGCTTGAAAGATACGGCATTTTACACAAAAAAAACACTGGCCTTAGCTGGAAATCTGATCGATCTCAGCACACCAATTATTATGGGAATCCTGAATATCACCTCGGACTCCTTTTATGATGGAGGTAAATACCTCTCTGAAAAATCCATTACCGAGCAGACAGAGCGTCTTCTTCAGGAAGGAGCAGATATCCTCGATATAGGCGCTTGTTCCTCCCGTCCTGGTGCGCTGGAAATTGACGAAGAAACGGAGAAAAGGAGGATATTAGAGGGACTTAGGATAATTCGGAAATTAAGTCCGGACATTCCTATATCCATTGACACGTACAGAAGTCACATTGCAGAAACGGCGCTCGAAAACGGGGCCTCCATGATCAACGATATCTCCGGCGGAGGAATGGACAAGGCGATGCTGACCACAGTGGCGAAGTACAATGTCCCATTCGTCTTGATGCACATGGTTGGCACGCCGCAAAATATGATGCAGCATACTTACTATAAAGAAATCCTAACAGAAAGCCTGGATTATTTTGCCAAAAAACTACAAAAGTTCACACAACTTGGGATAAAAGATGTTATTATTGATGTAGGCTTTGGCTTTTCAAAAACAAAAGAACAGAACTACCATCTCATGGATAATCTACAATATTTTAGGATGCTCAACCAGCCAATACTGGTTGGAATATCCCGAAAATCCATGATCTATAAAGCTCTCCAATCCACGCCTGAAAATGCCTTGAACGGCACCACTGTGCTCAATACCATCGCATGTCTGAAAGGCGCGAATATACTTCGTGTGCATGACGTGGCAAAAGCGAAAGAAGTGATAACATTGATAAATCGCCTCCGCCAGTGATTTTACTTTTTAACATCGGGTTTCTGGAAATCAGTTGGGTAGATATAGTAGATATACTTGCCGTAACGATTCTGATGTATCAGGTTTACAAACTAATGAAGGGTAGTATTGCCTCAAAGGTCTTCCTGGGATTTTTATTCTTTTATCTGACCTACCTCATGGTCAATGCCGCAGAAATGGAACTTCTAACGGCTATATTAGGTCAGTTCATTGGGGTTGGCGTTTTGGCGCTTATCATTCTCTTCAGTCCGGAAATAAGAAAGTTCCTCCTCATCATTGGAAAATCAACCACCTTCAATCGCGAAACTTTCCTGAAAAACCTGCCATGGAAAAAGAATGCAGAAGAAGATAAATTCGATATTAATCCCATAATCGAAGCTGCAAAGTCTTGTGCCTCAACAAAAACCGGGGCCTTGATTGTTTTTTCCCGTGAATCGGAGTTAAAGTTTTATGCGGAATCTGGAGATAGGATTGATGGAATGATCTCTAAAAGATTGCTCCTCTCCATTTTCAGTAAAAACAGTCCGCTACATGATGGCGCTGTGATTATACACAAAGCGCGCATAACCGCTGCAAGATGTATTCTTCCTGTGAG
This sequence comes from Cyclobacteriaceae bacterium, assembly GCA_041750735.1. Taxonomy (GTDB): domain Bacteria; phylum Bacteroidota; class Bacteroidia; order Cytophagales; family Cyclobacteriaceae; genus JAAUQL01. The sequence goes on along the minus strand of JBGSYX010000297.1, from coordinate 8,211 downwards.
CGATCTTGAAAATCTTCCTGCACAGTTTGGGCTTAGACATAGAGCGGCTATTGGCATGAGCGAAACTACGGATACACTCGTTCTTGTCGTTTCGGAAGAAACTGGCAACATGTCCATAGTACGCGCTGGCAAAATTTACTATAATCTGTCTCCTGCCGAAATAAAACAGGAAATCATTGAATATTACGAAGAAGAACAAAAAGAAACTTCGACCGAGCCAAAGACTAAATTTGAAACCCTTCTGGAAGAAGGCCATGCCATCGATACAAAAACAGGAGAAACGGAAACTAAAGTTTTGTGATTTTTTAACCCTATTCTACTGTAACAGATTTTGCGAGATTGCGCGGCTGATCAACATTACACCCTCTTAAATCAGCGATATAATAGGATAACAATTGCAAAGGTATCACTGAAACCAGCGGCATGAGTGCTTCATGGGTTACGGGAACTTCCAGTGTGTAATCAGCAAGCTGAGGAATCAGCGTATCACCTTGTGTAATTATCGCAATTACTCTTCCTTTTCTGGCTTTTACTTCCTGGATATTTGATATAATTTTCTCATACGAACTGTCGCGTGTGGCAATGAAAACGACCGGCATTTCATCATCAATCAATGCTATAGGACCATGCTTCATTTCTGCGGCCGGATAACCTTCGGCGTGGATGTAGGAAATTTCTTTCAGTTTCAAAGCACCTTCGAGGGCTACCGGGAAATTATAACCGCGACCCAAATACAAAAAATTTCTCACATCTTTGAAATGTCCCGCTATCTCCTTGATGGCTCCATCCAGAGCAAGCACTTCGGAGATTTTATCCGGAATGGCTGTGAGTTCCTTTAAAAGTCCTATGTAAGTAGATTCGGATATAGTCTTCTTTTTATGGGAGATCATGAGAGCCATCATGGCCAGCAATACTACCTGCCCGGTAAAAGCCTTCGTGCTTGCAACACCAATCTCCGGACCAATATGAATATATGCTCCCTCGTGAGTCGTCCGGGCAATAGAAGATCCGACTACATTGACAACACCAAATATTATCGCCCCTTTTGATTTTGCAAGTTCTATTGCTGCCAGTGTATCCGCCGTTTCACCGGATTGCGATATAGCGATGACAACATCCCCTGGCCTGATCACGGGATTGCGATACCTGAATTCCGACGCATATTCCACTTCAACAGGTATCCGGCACCATTCTTCAAAAAAGTATTCCGCCACCAGTCCGGCATGCCATGAAGTGCCACAGGCAACGATGATAATTCTGTCTGCATTGATAAGCTTATCGGTATGCTCACGAATACCTCCTAAGACCAGGCGTCCACTTTCTGCGTGTAACCTCCCGCGCATGGCATCACTGACAGACCTGGGCTGTTCGAATATCTCTTTTAGCATGAAATGTGGAAAACCGCTTTTCTCGATGGCTTCCAGTTCCAGATCAATCTTTTGTATGTATGGATCTGCAGAGACATCCTCGATGCTTTTTAACTTTAACCCACTTTTTTTAAGTATGGCAATTTCACGGTCGTTGATATAAACCACATCTTTTGTGTATTCAACGATGGGTGTTGCATCGGAAGCGACAAAAAACTCATTCACACCAATTCCCACTACAAGTGGACTGCCTTTACGCGCAGCTATCAATGTGTCCGGGTCATCGCGATCCGCAATTACGATGGCGTAGGCTCCTACTATTTGAGTAAGTGCCAGCCGTACCGCTTCATCTACCGAACATTTTTTATTCAATAGAATGTCATCAACAAAATGTATGACAACTTCAGAATCAGTATCACTGCTAAAGGTGTAACCCTTTTGGATTAGCTCCTGCTTTAGTGAATTGTAGTTCTCAATAATCCCATTATGGATTATTGCCAGTCTGCCACTGGTCGAAATATGCGGGTGTGCATTGCGATCAGAGGGTTCCCCATGAGTTGCCCATCTCGTATGGCCAATTCCAGTGGTGCCTTCCTGGTTTTTCCCAAGAAGATAATCTTTCAAATCAGATACTTTGCCCTTCTTTTTGTAAAGGTTCAGTTGTTTGTTTTCGATGAGCGCTATTCCGGCGCTATCATAACCGCGGTATTCAAGGCGTTTTAAACCTTTTAAGATGATTTCACAGGCATTGCGATGCCCGAGGTAGGCGACGATTCCACACATTGTTTATCGGTTGGTTTGGTTGAACTGGTTTTAAAAAAAAACTATTTCAAAGTAGAATAATATATTCTCAGTTTAATTTCCTGCAAAGGTATCGCTGATTGGTTTGTAAGTATCACCGAATTCCATAGATTCGGCTGACCAATCAACACTGAAGTGTATACTGACTCCCCAGCTTTTTTATTCGTAGTAACAAATTGTATGTAGCTTGTGAGCAAACCATCATATTTACCCGCTCTGATATTTTTTTCTTTCTTAAAACCAATCTTGCCTGCTGTCAGATAATTCATCTTCAGTGTGGCAGAATCGAATACTTCTACGAATCGATTGAACTCGTCTACTTGATACAAATCTACAGTACTTACAGGATCGAAAAAAGAATCATAAGGCTCGATGGGAATTACCAGTTCTGCACGGTTAATAATCAGATGCTCGATTGTATCAATAAAATTGAGGTATGGCGTGAAATCCAGTTTTGTAAAGACACCGGAACTCGCCTGCATAAATCCCCGGTTATCCGCTGGAAAATAATCAGTGTAATATTCATTAATTTGGCCAATAGAAGAGCCTGTCCGGTCAAGTGTTATGTTATTGTAGTATCTGGTTATATTTTGCCCAGCTGTATCGTAGCCGGTGAATATAAAATCGAACGCAGTAGTATCGGTTGTATTATGAATAAACATCCTCACAAAAGTCGAGGGGTTTTCCATATGCACACCAGTGATCATATCATTGGCATCTCCTGGTACAAACGCAAAGCCGTTGAAGAATTGCCTGAATTCCACATTGTTAGAAAATGTGGTAGTATCTGCATAGGCCTCGTCAAATAACCTGTTCCCCAACTCATCAGCAAGCCGGACTCTAAGCAATGTATCCACGCGTACACTATCAAAGGATGAAATATCGAAATTCAGCGTACCGACAGGCTCCTCATGATAAGGAGTAGTGTTCTTTGTTAAATAGAGTGAGTCAATCTTAATTTCCTCCTTAAGCTCATGAATTTTTATCTGCTTGGTTCCCAGAAAGCTCTTTCCGTACAGGTAATCAACAAACATGTAGAGTACCAGACTGTCATATACAAAGCTATCCTTGCTAGGTATGAAGCCGCGTTTTGAAATAAACATACTGGAGAATCCTGTTGATGAAATACTTCCAAAGTCCGGACTTGAATAATTACCAAAAAGAATGCGGCCATCCGAAATTCGCTCTTGTGTGCGGCCGTTAATTCTGGTCGAATTATCCGACAGGATGTCTTCCACCATTACCATGGAAGTATTCAATGGTAACTCCTGGAATTTTGCCACGAATGCACCATTCTCGGGATTGAGCTCCAGCCCAATTTCACCGGGATCTTCGCATGCAATGAGAAATAAAAGTAAAATTGGTAACAGACTCGAAATCCTACCCCACAAGGTTGTTATAGAGGTTGTAGTAAGATTCTTCGCAATTATCGTCTTTTTCAATAGTGTTAATTAAAAATTCCTCATCCTTTTCCATTGAAGCAAATAATGCATTCAATCCGTTTTTAAACTGCGCTTCTGATTTTATGGTGACATCAGAATATGTTGCGCCGATCTTAATAAACCCTTCATAATCTGCAGTGGTAAGCGGACTGAGCATGTGGTCTTCAATATCAATCATCTTCACCTTTTGTAACAAATCGCCTCCGAATTTATGTGCAAATGGTGTATCATAAACGGTGAAAACAGTTTTAGTATTATGAAAAATAGGATCGTTCTTATAAGTCGTCTTCAAATACATCGGTATAAGACTAGTCATCCAGTCATTACAATGCACGATATCAGGCGACCAGCCCAGCTTTCGCACCGTTTCCAGCACACCCTTGCAGAAGAAGATAGCTCGTTCGTCATTGTCTTCATAAAAGTTATGATCCTTATCGTGGAACACACTCTTCCTGTGGAAATAATCGTCGTTATCGATAAAATACACCTGCAACTTGGCGTTGGGGACTGAGGCTACCTTAATAATGAGAGGTTTCTCTTCATCCCCTACCGAGATATTGATTCCGGATAGCCGGACTACTTCGTGGAGCCTGTTCCTTCTTTCGTTTATAAGTCCAAATCGCGGAACAAGAATTCGGATTTCCATACCTCTCTCCTGCATGGCTTGTGGCAGTTTCCTTACCAGATCAGCGACTTCAGATGTTTGGAGAAAAGGATTGATTTCACTTGCAACGTAGAGAATACGATATTTTGACATAATGCCTCCAGCTTAGTTATTTTCAAACAAGATTTGAATGCAAATTTACGAAATTTAAATCAATCCTCAATATTATTTACAAAACTTACGATAGCTTTGGGGCCTTTTTTATGCTCATCGTATGAAAATATTTCATAGAATCCAAGAAATAAGAGAATATGTTTCAGGCCAAAAATTGTTGGGTAAAACTATTGGGTTTGTGCCAACAATGGGAGCGCTTCACAGAGGGCATCAGCGACTTTTGGAATGCTCCGTAAATGAAACTGACACGACAATTTGCAGCATTTTTGTAAATCCAACCCAATTCAATAATCCACTCGATTTGCATAATTATCCGAGGGATTTAGCCAGCGATACCGAGATACTGATGCAGACTGGATGCGATGCGGTATTCATCCCAGAGGTCAGGGAAATGTATCAAAAGCCCACATTTGTCAGAATAGACTTTGGAATGCTCGAATCAACCATGGAAGGCAGTTCCCGTCCGGGTCATTTCAGCGGTGTAGGAATAGTAGTAGCTAAACTTTTCCATATTGTGAATCCTGACAAAGCTTACTTCGGCAAAAAAGACCTTCAACAGCTAGCGGTCATTAAATCTTTGGTGAAGGATCTCGATTTCAATATAGAAATTGTTCCGGTTGATACAGTGCGAGAAAACAACGGCCTGGCAATGTCATCGAGAAACCGACTGCTTTCCGACGATGAAAAAACAGTAGCTCTGAACCTGTACACATCTTTACTGCTGGCCCGGGAAAAACTAATAAAAGGGTTAACTCCTGCTGAGATTAAGACAAATATAACTATGCATTTAGAACAATTCTCAGGTTTAAAACTGGAGTATTTCGAAATAGTTGATTCCGACACATTACAGAGTATTGAGACAATAAAATCAGCACCAAGTGTATCCATATGCATTGCCGCCCATGTCGGAAAAGTAAGGCTCATCGACAATATATCATTGAAATAAATTAACTTTGAAGCTGGAATTTTTGAAGAAATGTACATTCAGGTAGTAAAATCAAAAATCCACAGGGTCAAGATCACGCAAGCCGAACTTCACTATGTAGGTAGCATTACAATCGATGAAGACCTTATGGATGCAGCCAATATCATCGCAAATGAAAAGGTTCAGATCGTCAATATCAATAATGGTGAGCGACTTGAAACCTATGTGATAAAAGGTGAGCGTGGTAGTGGGCAGGTTTGCTTGAATGGCCCGGCGGCCCGGAAAGCCCAGATCGGAGATATTATTATTGTAATTTCCTATGCTGCCATGGATTTTGAAGAAGCCAAAAAACACCAGCCTGCCATCATTTTTCCCGACAAAAACAACAAATTAATTGGCTAAGAACTTCCGAAAAATCCTTTTGGATATTTTAAAATACGGTGTTGCTTTAGGGATTGCCATAGCGCTGCTTTGGTATGTGTACCGAGACCTGGAGCTAACCAGCATCATCGCCTATTTTGAAAACATAAATTACTGGTGGCTGGGATTGTCAATATTTATTGCAATAACAAGTCATTACGTCAGAGCCTATAGATGGAATATGATGTTTGAACCACTTGGATACCAACTGAAAACTTCCAGAACTTTTGTGGCTGTGATGGTTGGGTATTTTGCCAATAACCTGGTACCGCGTCTTGGAGAAGTAACACGCTGCGGTTTACTCAAAAAAACAGATGGGGTGGCGCTGACCTCTGCATTTGGAACTGTTGTCGCTGAAAGAGCCATCGACCTCATAATTCTGCTACTGATCAGCCTGGGTACTTTTTTCCTTGAGTTTGACAAACTATATAATTTTCTTCTTGGCAATTTTGGGGAGCGTTTCCCAGATCCGGCGGCTTTTAACCAAAAACTAATCATCCTTTCCATTATTTTTACGGCAATGCTTATCGTTGGCTTTGTGTTGATTAGGTTATTTAAGGATCAACTTAAGCGCAACTCGTTGTTCATAAAATTGCGGAAAATCGCCAGGGAACTGCTCGAAGGTTTTCTGTCCATTAAAAGAATCAAGAAGCAATGGACTTTTTGGTTTTTAACCATTTTAATATGGCTCATGTATTATGCCATGCTTATAGTGGTATTCTTTGCCTTTCCATCTACGACAAACCTCAGCTTTACAGCAGGGCTTACCGTTCTGGTCATGAGCGGATTTGGTATGTCTGCTCCAGTGCAAGGGGGCATAGGAGTTTTTCATATACTTGTCAGCAGTGTGTTGGTACTCTATGGCATTTCTCCGGAAGAAGGAAAAATGTTTGCCTTGATTGCTCATAGTACCCAGTTTCTAACTGTAATGGTTGTCGGAGGCATTTGTTTTTTGATCAGCTTTTTCATGACAAAAAGAAATTCCTATGTCCAGCAGAAGTAAAATACTTTCATTGGATAGTGCGATAGCGCAAGTTAATGACTGGAAAACCCATGGTAAAAAAGTGGTTTTCTCCAATGGGTGTTTCGACATACTGCATGCCGGCCACGTGGATTATCTTGAAAAAGCCAAAATGCTTGGCGATTATCTGGTCATGGGCCTCAATACTGATGATTCAGTAAGTCGAATAAAAGGCCCCCTGCGACCCATTATTAGTGAAGATTACCGTGCAGTAATGATTTCTTCATTGGCATGTGTTGATATGGTTATCCTTTTCAATGAGGATACACCCTATGAACTAATTAAGGCGCTTTTGCCAGACATCCTGGTTAAAGGCAAAGATTATGAAATTAGCAACATTGTCGGGGCAGATATCGTATTGCATCATGGTGGAAAAGTGGAAACCATAGAACTTACTGAAGGACTCTCAACTTCATCCATCATCAAAAAAATAAAACAATTAAACGATTAACATATGATTTTCATTATTGGTATTTTCTTCATGATTCTGAGCTTTGCGATAAGCTCACGGTTAAAAAGCAAATTCAAAAAATATTCACAAACCACATTAGCGTCGAATCTTAGCGGAAAGGAAGTCGCCGAACGCATGTTGAGGGATAGCGGTATTTACGACGTTCAGGTTTTGAGTCACCAAGGCAGTCTTACTGACCACTATAATCCGGCCAATCGGACTGTGAACCTGAGTGAAGCGGTTTACCACGGCAGAAATGCTGCAGCGGCGGCCATTGCAGCCCACGAATGCGGACATGCTGTGCAGCATGCCACCGCTTATAGATGGCTGGAGATGCGGACCGCACTTGTGCCGCTTCAAAATGCAAGTGCAAAAATTCTAAATATCATCGTTATCGTCAGTATTTTTGGAGGATCCATGCTGTACGCAGTTTTTCCTACGGAAATGGTCCTGCTTACAATCATCGCAGTCTATGGGATTTTAACACTTTTTTCATTCATAACCCTACCCGTAGAATTCGATGCCAGCAACAGGGCATTGCAATGGATTAGCAGTCGTGGTATCACTACATCGCAGGAACATTATATGGCAAAAGACGCATTGAAATGGGCCGCTATGACATACGTGGTTGCGGCAATTGGGTCGTTGGTGACATTGATTTACTTTGTGCTCGCCTTCCTTGGAAATAGAGATTAAAAGACTGGCTAAACATTAAGATCATTGAAAGGCCTGCCTCTACGCAGGCCTTTTATTTTTTGACCAATTTTTAAAACTCAAATAATTCATATTGACAGCAGTGCGGCCAGCATTGGATAGAATTTGAACTTAACCGTGAAAGAGAGCTACTGCCTGATTTAGGGTTTTTTATAAATTTTATTGTACTTTTTATATACAATGCTTGATAAATAGCAATAAATTATAGACTTTTGGATGAACTACACCCCACGAGACTCATCACTTAATTGTAACTATTTGCACATTTCTTAGATGGAAGACTATAATAAGA
>JBGSYX010000296.1:0-4074 GCA_041750735.1 Cyclobacteriaceae bacterium | reverse complement strand
GCTAAAGTACAGGAAGCCATCTTTATCGAAGACGATGCGGCAGCCATAGTGGTGCCTGGTAGTTCTGTAGGTCTCTGCAGGAGCTTCAAACACCAGTTGTTCATTGATCCAGCGGTTGCCCATGATCTGGCCGCGCACAATGCGGGTCATGGCAGGTGGCCGCTCTTCCTGGCTGTCTTCTAATGCATGGCTGTAGGCGAGGTATATATATCCGTTTTCTCTATATTTAGGATCAACGGCTACATCCATCAAACCTCCCTGACCTTCATTCAGCACTTCAGGTGTGCCTTCCACTGCAACGGGAAGCATTTGGCCGTCTTTTACCATCCGCAATCTGCCCGGCCGCTCGGTGATGAGTGCAGTGGTTTCATCAATAAAATCGATGCTCCAAGGCACCTCCAGATTATCAGCTAAAACCTCTACCTTGATTTTATAATCCTGGGTTTCGATAGCCTTTGGTGTTGGGGGTTTTGAAACACCTGCTTTTTGCTCTTCTTCCAGCAGGAAGGTGACCAGTGAATTGATTTCCTCATCGGAAAGGGATGATTCATATGAAGGCATGCCGAGATGCTGAATGCCATACTTAGTGTTGCGGAACATATAGCTTCGTCCGGCGCCAAACTGCCAAACACCATCGACAAGGCTTTGTGCATTGCCGCCTTCCAAATTCTGGCCATGGCAGTTTGAGCAGTATTCATTGTAAATTTCCCGGGCACCACTTATCTGAGTTGTTTCCTGGGCCTGCAACATATTTGTTGCAGTAATAATAATGAGTAGGGGCAGTACTAGATATTTTGTCATGAGTCTTCGGTTTTCTGTGTATGGTTAAACTACAGTATTTTGTCAATGTTTATTTTAAAGCACTATATGTCAAAGTTACAAATTTGGCATTTAATGTCGACCGGGAAGGATTCTCCTGATTCATAATGACGGCGACCATCTTTTCCTCAGGGCCCAGCCAATAGCATGTGTAAAAATAACCACCCCTTCCGTCGGATACCGGCCCTTCCACACGCAATACGAAATTATCTTCTTCCGCTGCACTTTCATTTTACTTCAACCTTTGCCGGTATTCGTGATGGCTGAATAGGTTTTTTTGCATCATCGGCAATGGCACACTTGTAGTATTTTTATACCACTTTAGTAGTATTTTTTGGGTAAAAATGGTTAAGAAGGTATTTTAGTCGATGTCTTGAATGCTTCATTGTTCAAAAAGATATGGGCTAGGCTTGGAATAAATGCAGGGTGAGTATTATGAGAACTGAAAAAAATCAGCAAATCATAAATGCGGTCATTTGCTCAGTTCGAAACGAGTTTGTTGGACCTTTTGTTGGACCTAATAAAAAAGCACTTACAACTAAAATTTGTCGTAAGTGCTTGATTTTCAACGTGGGCCCACTTGGGATCGAACCAAGGACCCCCTGATTATGAGTCAGGTGCTCTAACCGGCTGAGCTATGGGCCCTCAAGTAACATGTTCCTATTAATTTAATATTCACACGCCTTGAATTTGGGAGTGCAATGATAGATATTTGCCCCCTAATTTTCAAATATAACCTTCAAAATTGAATCAATCGGAAATAGAAACCATCATACTCGACCTCGGTGGTGTCATCATTAACCTGGATATCGATCACGCATTCGACCGGTTCAGTCAACTATTCGGCAAAGATATCAGGTCCGATCTACTTCATGATACGGACAGCCATCGGTTTTTCCTCGATTATGAACTAGGCCATATTGCCGATGAAACCTTCAGAAATCATTTATACGCCATGGGGGAAAAAAGGATTGACGATCGTAATCTTGACTCTGCCTGGAACGCCATGCTCGGTGATATTCCTGAGGAACGAATGGATTGGATTCGTGAACTGACCAGGCAATACAAAGTCGCTATTCTCAGCAACACCAATGCCATCCATATTCGTCGGTTTGACCAGGTTTTCGCGCAAGCAAATAATGGAAAATTCCCAAGCGACATATTTCATAAGACATATTATTCGCATGTAATCCATGACCGGAAGCCAAACGAATCCTGTTTCACCACAGTCCTTGATGACATGAATGCGGATCCCTCCAAGACGGTGTTTTATGATGACAACCTCGACAATATAGCCACTGCACAAAGCCTCGGGATTCATGCAGTTCTCGTAGAAAAAAATAAATTACGCAAGGACCAATTGCCCAATGGAAGAAAGTAAAAACACGAAAAAGTTACTGATCCACCTGCTACTTTTTACCATTACACTGCTATGCACCACACTGGCTGGTGCAGAATGGATTTTTGGCAAATCAGTCTTTTATGGTGATACTATACTCACCACAAGCGAATTATTAGCCGGCTTATATTTCTCAGTTCCGTTTCTAGGCATTCTCACCTTTCACGAATTTGGTCATTACTTCGCCGCTAAGTATTACAAAGTCAACGTCACCCTCCCATATTATATTCCTCTTTGGCTGGGTTTTTTGCCGTATCCGAGCATCGGTACTCTCGGCGCGTTTATCAGAATTAAAGGTATAATCCATTCCCGCAAACAGTTCTTTGACATTGGGATTGCCGGACCCCTAGCCGGATTTGTAGTGGCGGTGGCAATCCTATTCTATGGTTTCACACATCTACCTGAACCTGAATACATTTACCAGATACACCCCGAATACCAGGAATATGGACTGGGCTATGCCGATAAGGTTTACACTGAAAATGAGATCAATTTCGTAGTCGGAGACAACCTCTTGTTTCTTTTCTTCAAAAACTATATTGCCGATCCTGAACGGGTTCCGAACAACTATGAAATGTATCATTTTCCATGGCTGTTTGCAGGTTATTTAGCGCTGTTTTTTACGGCATTGAACCTGATACCTATCGGGCAACTCGATGGCGGACATGTAATTTACGGACTATTTGGTTTTCGGCGTAGTAGAATTATATCCCGGGTACTTTTTCTCATCATGGTGTTGATTTCGGGTGTCGGTATGGTTCCGTCAGGCATGCTCGATTTGAATTTCCTTATCAATACCGTCTTTTACCTGCTATTCCTTTTTCTTGCATTTTACCACTTCGAAGCCGATTTACGCAAACGCATCTTATTGGTAGTATGGGTAATGATTGTACAAATTTTCGCTTCGCAATATTTTCCGGTAATAAGCGACTATGGGATTTATATGGTTTTTGCCTTCCTCCTCGGCAGGTTCCTGGGCATCGAGCACCCTAAAGCACTCATCGATGAACCACTGGATCTCAAGCGTAAAATTCTTGGGTGGTTTGCACTTTTTGTGTTTATAATTTCATTTACGCCAAGGCCATTATACCTGGAAATAAACGAAAAAGCCCGGATCGAAAAACCCGGGCCTGAACAAAGGGACAAAGATCCGTCAAAAATCATTACATGGGGGATGGTAGAAATTCCTTAGATCATCAGAAATTTTGATGCGCGTCTCCACGTGGTCTTCCCAATACACGCAAATGCAGTTGGCCACTTCTCGCTCGAAACAAGTGTCCTTCTTATGCTTGGCAAATTCGTGTTTCAGATTGGTAGTTTCCCCAACAAAAATCACGAAATGGTCCACCGTAGCATCAGCTTTAATCGTGCGGTGTGTTACTACATATACTGCTTCTTTTTCCTTGTGTTCCCGGTTTTTAGGATAAACGTTGAACGTGTACTTATGTCCTGAGATACCGGTAAAATCTAGCGTTCCTATTTTTGGCATTGCTATGGGTTTTAAGGTTAAAAATTCAACTTCTCATTCCAGGATCAGTGGCGGCTATCGCTTGCTGATCGATTTTAATATATAACTTTTTTAAATGACTTTGTCTCGAACAATGGATTTTTTGCTGTTTTTTTTAACCGTAAACCCATAAAGTTAAGTCTTATGCAAATAAGCCACCCAAATCAAATAATGCCAGCAGTTAAAGCAATTTAATTTCAAAAAATATTATACCGTCAAACTCCCGCAATAATTAATAAAATTGATCGGAATGGAATTTTGAGATAATTTCATGTTCGATTAAAATTCAAGGTCAAATACCTCTTTAACCATAACTCAAAAACTATGACAGACAGAAAGATCGCCATGC
>JBGSYX010000295.1:0-2289 GCA_041750735.1 Cyclobacteriaceae bacterium | reverse complement strand
GTATGTTCATTGTATATTACCTGACTAACCCGGCCAGTAGCAGTAAAGACACCATCGTGATTGATGATGAATTGGTAAACCGGGTTGGAATTCTCTTTGAAAAAGAATGGGGCCGGCCCCATTGGCACTCGCCTTCTTTAACATAGGCGTGGAAGCCGGACAGCTATTATTCATCGGTGTAGTATTCTTGCTGATAGCCGGAATAAAAAAAATAAACCTTACAAGGCCTTCCTGGCAACCTTACCTTGCCCCCTATGCCATTGGTTCAGTGGCAGCATTCTGGGTGATAGATAGATTTTGGGCAATGCTGAACTTTTAAAGTGAGAAAGTTTTCCTCCATACTGATACTTTGCTTTTATGCAGCAACCATCTGGGTATAGTCTTTTTTGGAGGTTACGCATCAGTTCATTCATCACTCCCCAATCCGTTTCACCATCATTCTGTTAGTCATCATCATAGCGTTAACGATCACGATCATACTTCAAAATCAACCGATCAACCAAACCCTTCTCAAAGGATATCAACCAAAATATTCAATTTCTTCTCCTATATACACATTCATAAAGGTTTGGATTTCGCATCAGATGTACACGAACAGTTAAGCGATGGATTTATCGATCTTTGTTTTGAACCCATTTTACGCACTATTTTTTCTCCACCTCCTATAGGATAATAAGTTCCTCTTTATTTTTCAAAATTCTGCTTTGCAAAAGAGAGTTGCCGTTAGGGGCATGCCATTTTCAGCCAATTTGAAATATTATCAGGCAAAGCTCACATTACTTATTAACCTGATACTATGAAAAACATCGCTATACTTTTACTATTTATTTTAACCAGCCCTAATATTATTGCCCAAAAGGGGTAACTTTTCTTCTAAACTCTGCACTTACCATTCACAAATTTGCCCAAAGCAATATTTTCGTGCCAATCTTAAGCCAAGAATGGCTACCTGCGATGGTTTCTCCACTACGTTGCCCTTAGCTTTACATTTACACAGTAATACAAAACTAATAAGATCATTCCCATACGGCCTGATCGGGTTGTCAGTGTACTTATTTTAACTGACGAAAGATCTCTATTAAGCGTAAACAATACTTTACTATGAAGAAGAAAACAATCGCTCTACTGATGTTTTGCCTACTATACATCGGCAGCTTTGCCCAGGAAAATGGTCAAGAAAAAAAATGGCAATTTCTTATTGAGCCCTATATCATGTTCCCTTCCATGTCGGGCGAAACAGGTATTCGAAATTTACCCAACGTTACTGTTGATGCAAATGCCGGAGACATTTTTAGCAGGCTTCAGTTTGGAGCCATGTTATATCTGGAAGCAAAGACGGTTAAGTGGGCCATCACCTCTGATTTGTTATATATGAGCCTCAAGCAGGATGTTTCACCTAACATTATCATTAACTCAGGTGAAGTAACTGCCAAACAACTTGGCTATGAGCTTGCTGGCTTATACCGAATTCTTCCCTTCTGGGAAGCAGGAGCTGGGATGCGGCTAAACAATATCGATGCCGGTCTTGATCTTGTTCGGAACGCGATCGGTGGCGGAACAGTACAACTACTCAGTGCTTCTCTTACGCGTACCTGGGTTGACCCGATTATCATTACCAGATTTACTCATGAAATTGATAATAAGTGGTTATTTACCGTACGGGGCGACCTCGGTGGCTTTGGTATCGGATCAGACTTTACGTGGCAGGCTCAAGGATATGTGGGGTATCGGTTCTCAAAACTATTCCAGACATCGGTTGGCTATCGGATTATCAGTACTGACTACGAGAACGGTTCAGGTACAGAAAGCTTTCGCTATGATGTGAATAATTTTGGGCCTAACATTCGATTTGGCTTCAACCTGTAAAAAATAGAAGTATAATAGATTTACTCTATGAAATTTTTAAGAATATCTCTTATCACAGGCGTTTTTGCCCTGCTCACATCAAGTTATTGTCATGGTCAGGCTGCACTTCTGGTCTTACTCTTTGGCGAAAAGTTGGCCACTGAACAATTTCATCTGACCATCGATCTCGGGATGAGTGTATCAACACTTCCCGGCCTCGAACAAAAAAAGCCATTAACTGGTCTAAATTTTGGAATGGGTACTTTCGTGAAACTTAATGAGAAATGGTCACTTACGCCAGAATTCAAACCGCTGTCGCGAAGAGGTGCCAATGGTGTAATTCTCACCTCTTCAATCGCTCGGCTGTGCCCATAGCCGTCAGTTTAAGGTTTTCTGATTAGAGCAAGATACCATTAACATTTTTCAGGAAACGATCATTAAATC
>JBGSYX010000294.1:0-12312 GCA_041750735.1 Cyclobacteriaceae bacterium | reverse complement strand
AATAAATCTCATAAAAGAATAAATTAAGAGTATTATCATTCATTTTAGATTAAGCGAATAAATACTATCTTTTTGGTCATGTTAGTGATCTATACTCGAATTTCTGCACTACGCCAGAAATAACAGAAAAACTAGCTGACCTAAAAGCGCCTAAACTTTGCAGGTGGTTGCTAGTATCCATCCTGGGGTGAAGAAGAATTGAATACTGAAATACCCGCCCTATAAGGTGGTCTATGAATGTTGAGTAAGACCCTTATGCCTAAGCTCCGTAAACATAACTAAGGCGCCGGATATTATTCTTTACCATTATATATCTACTCACCAAACCCTTCCAATACCGGGAAGTTCCAGCGCTAAATCAAAAATATCCAGCTCGATGCTCAGGCCCGCGATGTTAACTTCAATTCCCTCTTCGTAGCCGGCAGTGACGCCCAGCAGTCCATAAAGCGAGCATTGCAGGCCCGTACCGCTGGCTGATTTGCCAAATGTTCTTGAGATAGGTCGCCAGTCTTTGCCGATGGCAGTGGCAGGAAGATCCAATCTGAGTTCAGGTACCTGCAAACCTATCCACGCCAAAAAAGTGTTGCTGTTTGGTCCCGGCCAAGCCGTGTAAACATCGTGCCATGGGTACTTGCTAATTGCTACCTCCACCTTGTCGATCAACTGCTCTGCCTCCTCCCCTCGCAGATCGAGTAGCAGGGAGGGTTCATTACGCGCCCAGGATTTATCGGGAATGCCCGGTTCGCGGAAAAGTGCTGTACCGCCAGGTCGCAAACGCCATCCAAATACCTGGGATATGATGTACTGATCATCTCCTTTCCTCTTAGTGGCGATCCAGGTATGGACTGCGAGTGCTTTTTTTACACCTCTTGTCCTGGCGGCATACACCTGTATGATGGCTTCCTCAAAATCATCAGGATGTGGTGTGTATCCATAACTTCTCGAAGCCCATTCCTGGTCCGAAGTCTGGGGATTTCGCTGCTTAGGCGCTTTCAGTGATCTGATGATCGAACCCAATACAACACAAGTGATCAAGAAAAGAAACACGTATGCGACTATTCGAAATATCTTTGATTTTTTCCCCTGTTCCTTCATATTATTAAAACTCACAACTGCCATACTTTCCTGGCTCAGATCGCTTAAAATGTTCCCATTTAGCCTATTGGCCAAGGTTTGTTTGGGCAATATAACATTCAATACAATATAATTAAAAACCGAATCATTGAGGTTTTTGGACCATGATAGTGATGAATCACCAGGTCAATTTGACCAATGATACAGCCTGCCTTGGCATATCAAACGTAAGGATTGCTTTTCCATCATTGGTGTTCATCCACTTTGGCGAGGTGAAAAGTTGCAGTTGTCCCGCGTCTTCCAATTCCTGGTATTGTTCCGGTGTTACCTCTAGAGGTTTACCCATTGCCTTCCATTTTTCAAATGAGTTACTGAATTGCTGATCAACACGGTAATGCTGGATCAGTACTTTACTTTTAGGGATACCTTGAATTGTCAGCTCAACAGGAGAAGCATCGCCGGTAATATTGTCATCATGATAATTCCATACCATTGCCCAAATAGAATTCTGGTCTTTGCCCGCCATGGCCTGGATATCATTTCGCTCTCTGACTCCATTGGCAATTATGTCAGCAGCGCTTCATGCCTTCGCCAGGGCTTCGTCGGAAAGGCCCGCCCAAAGTCGCTATAATGCCGTGACTGGTGTTCAATCCTCAATTTTTTATAGTCTGATCCTAAGACCCGTGCAATTCTGTAATGTGTGAACTATATAACTTCTTTCACAACTTGTGTAACTACTTTGCTCTTAGGTATAAGTAATTTTATTCGGAAGACTGGCCGCTAACTTTCTGAATTGTGAAAATTAATCAATCGAATTATGATGCACAATGGTGATTACGGTTTTATGGGAATGCACTTTGGCTGGTGGTTATTCATATTTGTACTGGTACTTATGGCTTTCGTATTGTTTTACAGGGCACGCAGAAGAAGATAAGCCTTCACCAGGACAGTACGATTCGGTAAGGCTGAATTTAATGGCCTTAACATCGTGGCAACAACCAGTTTATAATTTAGAAGGCACCCTTCACTTGGGTGTTTGATGATGGAATCAAAGTACAATCAGAATTACGAAAAAAATGAAAGTAAAAATGCTGACACAAGAATTGATTAATGACCTGTTGACTGTAAAAGAAGCACCTTGTATCTCGCTTTACATGCCTACACATCACATACATCCTGAAAATGTTCAGGATACGATTCGATACAAAAATCTTGTCAAACAAGTGAAGGAATCTTTAACAGAAAAGTATCCAACAGCTGAAATTAAAGCATTACTGGAACCGTTCGAAACGCTTGCCAGCGATAATGACTTCTGGAATCATACCAGTGATGGGCTTGCTGTTCTGGTTTCTCCCGATTTTTTCGAAGTGACTCGCTTACAGCAGCCTGTGGAGGAGTTAGTGATGGTAGCAGATAGTTTTCATACCAAACCTCTCCGCCGTATTTTACAATCAGAGGACCGATATCATGTGCTGGCGTTAACCCTGGATGACCTGCGTCTTTTTGAAGGTAATCGTCATTCGCTTTTGGAAATCGAACTTTCCAATGATTTACCAAAAACAATCACAGAAGCATTGGGCAAGGAATTGACGGAGAAGCACTCTACCGTAGCATCATATGGAGGCGTCGGTGGCGAGAGTACAACCATGCATCATGGGCATGGTGGAAAAAAGGATGAAGTGGGTAGTGATACTGAGCGTTTTTTTCGCCAGGTAGCCAATGCTATTTATGACCGTTACTCTAAGCCTTCAGGTTTACCGCTGTTATTGGCTGCATTACCTGAGCATCATAGTCTTTTTCATCAGGTAAATAAAAACCCTTTCCTGTTAGCCAAAGGAATTGAGATCAACCCCCAATCCGTTTCAATAGAAAAACTGGCAGAACTATCATGGGAAATGATGCAACCCGTGTATTTAAAAAAACTGGAAGGACTCGCAGAAAAATTCAACCAGGCAAAGGCGAATGGATTAGGAAGCGGCTCGATGGATGAAGTGATCGAAGCAGCAGAAGCCGGCCGGGTAGATACACTTTTTGTCGAAGCCCATCGCGTTCTTGCCAAACGGATAAGAAATAAAGTCACCGGCACATTTGAAATGACAGACTTAACGCAACCCGTGCTAGACGATCAGCTAGATGATGTGGGTGAGCTAGTGAATAAAATGGGTGGCAAAGTGGTCATTATTCCCAAAGCGCAAATGCCTACAAATACAGGTATTGCAGCCATATATCGCTATTGAATATTACTCACAAAAACTAAATTATTAAACATGACCATTCAATTTAATACAGATAAAAACATTTCCGGAACTGAAGAATTTACCGGCCCCTACGTAGCCCAGATAGAATCTGAACTTAGCAGGTTCAGCGATCATATTACACGCATTGAGGTTCATCTTTCAGATGAAGATGGACACAAGGATGGGCTCAACACAAAACGATGCTTACTGGAAGCCCGGTTAGAAGGAAGGCAGCCCATTGCAGTGTCAGACCAGGCAGACACACTTGATCAGGCAATTGTAGGTGCACTTGATAAATTATCATCATCACTAGAAACGATAATGGGCAAGTTGAGTAGCCATGAAATATGACTTTCAAGATTCTGGAATAATACTAAGGCATTTCTGCAGATCAAGGATACATCGCATTCATTGGCAGCTGAATACACATCCTTGACGAGTGTACCATTAAAACTAGAAGGAGATTGAAATTGACGTAATGTCAGAACAGGAATCAGAAATATTAACGAATGGTAAAGTCATCTCTGTGCGAGGCAGCGTGGTGGATGTACGTTTTGAAAAAAACCTCCCTCCTATTCTCACACTGCTACAATCAGGCGTACATAAAGAAATCTACATTGAGGTACTGTCCCAGCTTGACCGTTATCGTGTGCGCGGCATTGCCTTAACGCCAACACAAGGACTTGCCCGTGGTATGGTTGCCGAATCAACAGGAAAACAACTTACAGTTCCGGTTGGAAAAACCATCATGGGCCGCATGTTCGATGTATTTGGTCATACGATTGACAAGAAAGAACCATTAGGTAAAGATCTGGTGTGGCGTAATATTCATCAATCACCGCCGCATTTAAGTAAGCGCTCAACCAGGTCGGAGGTTTTTGAAACAGGGATTAAAGCTATTGACGTGCTTATACCCCTGGAGCGTGGTGGTAAAGCCGGTTTGTTCGGTGGTGCTGGCGTTGGCAAAACTGTTTTGCTTACGGAAATGATTCGCAATATGGTGGGCGAAAATAAAGGAGTAAGCATGTTTTGCGGCATTGGCGAACGGTGTCGCGAAGGACATGAACTATATCATGAAATGAAGGAAGCTGGTGTATTGAAAGATATGGTGATGATGTTCGGCCAAATGAATGAACCGCCTGGGGCTCGATTTCGCGTTGGGCATGCCGCACTAACAATGGCTGAATATTTTCGCGACGACGAGCACCGCGATGTGCTATTGCTAATTGATAATGTATTCCGCTTTATTCAAGCGGGTATGGAGGTTTCTGGTTTAATGGGGCAAATGCCTTCGCGGTTAGGGTATCAACCTACCATGGCAACAGAACTTTCAAAATTGCAAGAGCGAATTACCAATACCGATGCCGGTGCGATTACCTCTATACAAGCGGTATATGTGCCAGCGGATGATTTAACAGATCCTGCAGCGGTCCATACCTTTTCTCATCTTTCCGCTTCTATTGTGCTATCGCGAAAGAAGGCGAGCGAAGGTCTTTATCCAGCAATTGACTTGTTGCAATCAAATTCAAAAATGGCTACACCCACTTCGATTGGTAAACGGCATTATGAAATCGCGCAACAAACAAGACAGACACTGGCGCAATATGAAGATTTGAAAGATATTATTTCTATGCTTGGGCTGGAACAACTATCCGTACAGGATCGCAATGTGGTAAACAGAGCCAGGCGGTTGGAACGATTTCTTACGCAACCCTTTTTTGTAACTGAAAAATTTAGTGGCATTGCGGGCAAGGTAGTGAGTTTGGCGGATGCATTGGATGGTTGTGAGCGCATCCTTGCCGATGAGTTTAAAGATTTGCCAGAGAGCGCTTTTTATATGATCGGAAATATTGATGAAGTCATGAAGAAAACCTGAAGAACAAATAATCATGAACTTAAAAATACTTCTTCCATTCAAAGTTTTTGCTGAAATAAAAAATGTCATCAGTATCGTGATGGAGACGCAAGATGGTTCGTTTGGCTTATTACCACAACGCCTTGACTGTGTGGCCGCCCTGATACCTGGAATTTTTACCTATGAAACGGAATCCGGCACACACTATTTAGCAATCGATGAAGGTTTGCTGGTCAAGACAGACAAACAGGTATTGGTTTCGGTACGCAATGCCATTGGGGGCGCGGACCTGGGTAAGCTTCATGAATTGGTTGAGGAGGAATTTCTGAATCAGGATGAGAATGAAAAAGACCTACGCTCGGTTATGGCTAAAATTGAAGTGGGATTTATGTTCACACTGGAAAAATTTCGAAAAAAATAAATGGAGCCATCAGAATCAAAAAATGCCAAGGGGTTTAGCCGACAGGTGGCCGAAAAGGAGAAACGTAAATTAAAAGCGCTGCGTGACAATAGGCGAAGTGTATGGTTTGGTTTGGGCATGTTTGGCATGATAGGCTGGTCGGTTGCAGTACCTACTTTGCTGGGAGCAATGCTGGGGTTATGGCTTGATAGGAATTATCCACAATCATTTTCATGGACACTCACTTTTATTGTGATAGGTATTGTGAGCGGTGGCCTGATTGCTGCAAATTGGATTTCAAAAGAAGAAAAAGAGATACATCACCCTGATTCAAAAGAAGATGAATGAAGTATGGCACATAATTCTCGTATTCGCTGCAGGCATAATTTTAGGAACACTGTTCTTTGGCGGACTTTGGCTAACTGTAAAAAAATCAATAACCGCTAAGTCACCGGCACTATGGCTTATTGGTGGCTTTTTCATTCGTATCAATATGGTATTGATTGGATTCTACTATGTATCGGGCGACAGTTGGCAGCGATTATTGATTTGCCTGCTGGGTTTTATAATTGCTCGTATGATTGTTATGCAACTTACAAAAACGTATGAACAAAGGAATATATCACTAAACATAGAAACCAATCATGAAGCTTAGCCCGGACGAAACTATTTTTTGGGCGTATGGTTTTATTACGCTTAATCTTACCATCGTAACTACATGGGCATTGATGCTCGTTCTTGTTATTACTTCCAGGTTGATTACCCTCAATCTAAAAACAGACACTCATATTTCACGTTGGCAGTGCTTTCTTGAAATGATAGTCACAACCATAAACAATCAAATCAGGGAGGTAGGATTAACGAACCCCAGGGAATACATTGGTTTCATTGGAACACTATTCTTATTCATCGCATTTGCCAATATTTGCATCATTTTTCCGTGGTATACACCACCAACAGGTTCACTTTCGACTACCACTGCTCTCGCGATTTGTGTTTTCCTGGCAGTCCCGTTTTTCGGAATTGTAAAGATTGGTTTATCTGGTTACCTGCGGTCGTATATCAAACCAACTTTTATCATGTTGCCTTTTAATCTGATAAGTGAAGTCTCGCGCACACTTGCATTAGCGATCCGGTTATTTGGCAATATTATGAGCGGGGGTATGATTGTAGGTATTCTGCTAAGCATAGCGCCATTTATCTTTCCCATTATCATGAATGCACTTGGTCTGCTCACCGGAAT
Source organism: Cyclobacteriaceae bacterium (assembly GCA_041750735.1). Taxonomy (GTDB): domain Bacteria; phylum Bacteroidota; class Bacteroidia; order Cytophagales; family Cyclobacteriaceae; genus JAAUQL01. The sequence goes on along the minus strand of JBGSYX010000294.1, from coordinate 5,503 downwards.
TGTGCAGGCCTATATTTTCAGCATACTGGCCACGGTGTACATAGCGGCAGCCGTACAAGAAGCAAAATCAGAGGAAATAAAATTATCAACCAGTAAATAATAAATCTATGGACAGCATGTCAATTATAGGAGTAGTCTCCATTATCATGGCAGGATTTACCACCGCCATCGGAACCATGTTCCCTGCTATCGGGGAAGGTAAAGCAGTATCAACAGCATTAAGTTCGCTTGCACAACAACCAGATGCTGCACCCACCATTACACGAACCTTGTTCGTGGGACTGGCTATGATCGAGTCAACTGCGATCTACTGTTTTGTAGTATCGATGATTCTCATCTTCGCCAATCCATTCTGGAATCACGTAATCAGCAACTAAGTAGAGCCATGCAAATCAACTGGTTCACGGTCATCGCACAAATCCTTAACTTCCTTCTCCTGGTTTGGTTACTTTGGCGATTTCTGTATAAACCCATTCTAGCGGCTATTGATGAAAGAGAAAATAAAATTACGTCACAGCTAAACGAGGCGGAGGCTAAAAAAGCTGAAGCTAAAAGGCAGCAGGAAGAATTCATTCTTAAAAATGAACAATTCGACCAACAGAAAGGTGAGCGTTTGAATGGCGTACTTACCAAAGTAAAGGAGACTAAGCTAAAACTACTGGAAGAAGCGCGGAATGAAGCACATGCGTTGCGTACTAAATTGGAAAATACATTCACGCAAATGCAGGAAAATGCCAATAGCGAGATCGTGCAAAGAACGCAACAGGAAGTTTTTGCCATTGCGCGAAAAACACTTTCCGACCTTGCTTCCGTTTCTCTGGAAGAGCAGGCAACAATAATCTTCTTAAATAAACTGAAAGAATTGCAAGGAGTAGACAAACAACAATTGATAAATGCTTTTAAAACGAGCGACAAGTCCATTCTTGTAGAAAGTGCCTTTGATTTGCCCGAACAACTTCAGCATGATATAATAACAACTCTAAACGAAATTCTTGGAGAAACAAAAATTAAGTTCATGACATCTCCCGAACTAATAAGTGGTATCGAACTTACTACCAGTGGTTACAAACTGGCCTGGAACATTGCGGAATATTTGAATTCTCTTGAAAGGAGCATTTCTAAAACAACGAATAAGAAATCGGAAGTTGTTGAGCAAAATTAATATGGCCAAACTTGAACTACAGGATACGATTGAGCAAACATTTGAACAACTTCGAGAAGGCATAGAAAAGCATATCTTCAGTTTTCAACCTGTTGAAACAGGAACGGTTATCAGTGTATCCACCGGCATTGCCAGCGTATCCGGATTACCCGGTGCAGGCTTTGAAGAATTATTAAAATTTCCGAATGGCTTATTTGGTATTGCCTATAATATTGATGAAGATGAAATTGGTGTTATACTTCTCGGAGAAGACTCATTGTTGAATACCGGAGATGAAGTAGAAAGAACAGGCAGAGTGATGGACATACCCGTTGGAAATGCATTGCTCGGACGTGTTATCAATCCGTTGGGCGAACCGATGGATGATAAAGGACTAGTTTCGCATAGCCATCGACTTCCTATTGAACGAACGGCTGCGGCAATCATGGATCGCTCAGCAGTAAACGCTCCCCTCCAAACCGGACTCAAGGTTATTGACGCTTTGATTCCTATCGGTCGCGGTCAGCGTGAATTGATTTTGGGTGATCGCCAGACAGGTAAGACCGCCATCGCTATTGATGCCATCATTAATCAACATGATAAAAATGTGCTTTGTATTTATTGCGCTATCGGCCAGCGTGCCGATTCTGTTGCTAAAGTAATTGCCATCCTGAAAGAACATAATGCGATGGAGTATACCGTAGTAGTGGTAACAGAAGGAAACAACGCTCCCGGATTAAAATACATTGCACCCTACGCAGCCACCAGTATCGCTGAATATTTTATGGAGCAGGGTCGCGATGTCCTCATTGTTTATGATGATCTCACACACCATGCGCGAGCTTATCGCGAACTATCACTATTGCTTCGAAGACCACCCGGACGGGAAGCATTTCCTGGAGACATCTTTTATATTCACTCCCGATTATTGGAAAGATCAACACATCTAAGCCAGGAGCTTGGTAGTGGATCGCTTACGGCATTACCCATCATTGAAACGGAAGCGCAAAACATTTCTGCCTATATACCCACTAATCTTATCTCAATAACAGATGGACAGATTTACTTATCACCTAAATTGTTTGAACTCGGAATATTGCCGGCAGTAGATGTTGGCAAATCGGTATCACGTGTAGGTGGAAAAGCGCAGTTGCCGGTTTATCGATCCACGGCAAATCTTAAACTTAAGTATGCGCAATTCGAAGAGTTGGAAACCTTCGCGCGTTTTGGCACTCGCTTAGACAAACATACCCGGACAATAATTGAGCATGGCAAACGAATACGAATCTGTCTCAAGCAACAGGAACTTGAACCTATGTGTGTTGTGGAACAAGTTATCGTACTACTTGCCCTAACCACCGGACTCTTCGATACCATCCCTGTTGAAAAAATGCAAGAGGCTGAGATTGCATTGCTGCAACAGAAAAAGGAACTCGAGGCAGAAATTGTAGACCGACTATTGTCACAGGAGAAGTTAAGTGATGAAGATCGCGAATCAATCTTATCCATCGCGAAAAACGTACTGACACCTTTTCAGGGAGTACCTGAGCTTGACAAAACGAAAAAATAGTGGAAACATTAGAAAGCCTGCGCAGAAAACTGGATGGAGCCACCGATCTCAAGTCGGTTGTGCGCACTATGAAAGCAATGGCAGCTTCCAATATCCATCAATATGAAATGGCTGTAGGTGCTTTGAATGATTATTATCGAACCATAACCTTGGGCATCATTGCGTATTTCAGGCTACCTGAAAATGAAGTGCTGCCCATTACACACCAGCAGCAAGATCATAAGGATAAAATAGCTTATGTTATTGTCTTTGGATCTGATCAGGGGCTGGTGGCGCAGTTTAATGATTCATTGACAGCTTTTGTATCCACTTCTCTTCAGGATATGCCCACCAAAAAAGAAATATGGGCTGTTGGCGAGCGTGTTCAGCTACTATTGTCGGATGCTGGTTTTAATGCAACACAATTATTTCATGTACCGAGTTCAGTTCAAGGTATCACGCCATTGGTAACCGAAATTTTGATGTATAGTTTGGAACAAAATTCAGGAGGAAACGAGTTTTATATTTTTCATAATCAACCCAAAGATGCACGGGGGTACTTGCCGGTAATGCAACGATTACTTCCCCTCGCTAAAACCTGGAAAGATACATTGGAGGAAATTCCATGGCCGACCAGGAATATACCACAGGTAGCGGGAGGTATGAAATCAACATTGGAAGCACTTATTCGCGAATATCTGTTTACCTCTATATTTAAAGCATGCGTGGAATCTTTGGCTAGCGAAAACGCCAGCCGGTTAGATGCTATGCAGCGCGCAGAAAAAAGTATTGAAGAACTGATGGATGATCTGGGATATGAATTTCATCGCCTGCGGCAAAGTTCAATAGATGAAGAACTGTTTGATGTGGTGTCGGGATTTGAATCCCTGAGAAAGGAACAGTAAATACCAAGATTAGGCTTTATAGTTATTTATCCGAAAACTCCATTGGTATGAAATATTCATTTGCCATCTTGCTGTTTTTGTTTCAATTTTTCGTGTGGTTCAGCGTGCAAATTGAAAGCAAGGATGACAAAACCATTGATGCTATGAGTACTAAAATCACTATAAAGGTTGGCGATAAAACTTTTGTGGCCACACTATTGGACAATCCAAGTACAACCGCCTTCAACGCTTTGCTGCCAATTACCATTGCCATGACTGAACTGAATGGCAATGAAAAGTATTTCGATTTAGCAAGTAGCTTACCCACCAATGCATCAAGGCCATCGTCAATTAAAACAGGAGATCTGATGTTGTATGGTTCGCGAACATTGGTACTTTTCTACAAGACGTTTTCAACAAGCTACAACTATACAAAGCTCGGAATTATTGACGATCCAACCGGCCTGGCAACAGCCTTAGGTTCCGGCAATGTATCTGCTACTTTTGAGGTACAATAGTGCGGCAACCATTAGGTTTGCGCCTCCCTCCCCTCCCTTCGATGATGTTTCGGCAGATATACCAGACCATAAGTAATCGAGGAAGGCAGGCAATCGTCATTCAATTTATGAAACCGAACTTTCCGATGATTATTGCTGGTGCTCAGACGGATACTATGGGTAGTCTGAAGTTGAATGTTCTTTGGAGCAAGTCAAATTATAAGTATATAAATTTCCAGAAATAAAACACTTGAATATTGGAATAATAATATTAATAATCATATTTACATAGATATTCTGACTATTATTAACCTTAAACTAAATCACATGAAAACCTTTATTATCCTTCTGTCGTTTTTGGCAATTCTTACTGTATCTAGCCTTTCATCCTGCGGTAAAGACGACGGTGCCGTTGCCTGCGGCGCTACTTGGGGTACAGATCTACAAAAAGAGGTCAATGCAATAAGTACGGCGCTTACCAATTATATCAATGATCAGAGTACAGCAAATTGTACCGCATTGAAAAGTGCTTATCAGGCTTATATCAACGAATTAGAGCCATATGGGAAATGTGCTACCCTGACTTCGAGCGAAAAATCACAATTTAATGCTGCACTTGCTGAAGCAGAGGACGATTTGGAGACTTTGTGTGATTAAATTATTTGTGATTAATACTATTAATGGCTGTCACGGTTCTTTTCGTGACAGCCATTTTTTTGGATTAAATTTTGGAATATGAACCTCGCTTATTCACAGTCATACATCCTAATTTAGACGAGTTAAGTGTGTAAAACATAACTTAACTACCGGAGAAGTCAATTTATTGCTGCGCTTAGCTTTTCAACCACTTCATCGGTGAATATTTCCTTATTAATTGTCTCGCAGGTTTTGATTAAACCGCTCTTAAAAGCGGTATGAGCTTGTTTTACATATGTCATTTGTTCGTCACTATAAACCGTAAAATTTGCGTTCTCAAGTTTTTCATTATTAAAAAGTAAACTCGTTTCAAATTGGAAGGCCGCTGAATATAAGGGTATATTGGTGGAGGTAACAATTCCAGCCGCTCCAATTGTGGAGGATGATTGGCTGTTTAATCGCCAAAAAGGTCTGACTCAGTATATAACTAATGACAATCCGGAATCTGGTTTAGAATCAACCAGATTCACTACATCAAAGTTCCTTTCCAGAGTTTTTTTAAACTTTCACCAACTGATTTTCGAAAGTCAGTAACTGTCATTTTCTTTGCTCCATCGCCTTCTACTATCACGCTACCTTTAACTTCCTCCAACAATACGATATTTAATGGAACCTTAATTTCTTGCGCGAATGGTTTTGCATAAGGCTCTACCTGAATGTAACTCAATTTTTGAATTGGGTAGCATCCTGATAGGAAACTGAAAATCGTAACCATTGTTAACACACTAATATTTTT
>JBGSYX010000293.1:0-4598 GCA_041750735.1 Cyclobacteriaceae bacterium | reverse complement strand
GTACCGCCAGATCATCAAATAAAAACAATGGAATTCCATTGAAATCGGACATGCCCAGTGTCAATGAATTCAGGTTGATACCATGCCAGTATACACCGGTATGCGAGCTACCGGTTCCGCGGAATGATACACTCGCTAACCCGGCATTACCTTGCTCTTTTATGTACACAGTGGTGTTTTGCTGCAAATATTCGGAAAGTGTTTTTTGTCCAAGGATCGATAAGATAAGGCTGTCAGATTTTTCCATTTTACTTCCGGAGGTAAACTTCTCAAATGGAAGTCCGTGGATTACAATTTCATCCAATTCCACAGTTTCCATTTGCGCCATGGAAATTTGGCTGATTAAAATGAGGATGATGGATAGCAACCACTTATTCATAGTTCCTCCCCCTCCCCGGTAAATTGCTGAAGCATTGATTCGATGGAATTCGCCGATTGATCTATTCCGTCCTTCATCCAGTTCCACTGCCAGTGATTATTGCGACTGGTCACATCAATATGATTACTTTGACGTTCGTTAACCACTATTTGAAATCCTTGCCTTTCCAGTGCGCGTTTTGTCCAGAACGCACCAGGGTCGCCGCCGGTAACTGAAACGACTTTTTGATGCGGCTCCACCAGGCGGAAGATGCCCTGATTTTTATCGAAATCAATTCCCTTCTTAGTGAATGTCCGACCAAATGTGTCGTTGAGCACCAGATCCTCCGGAGTGCCGGAGTAGATCGCATGATCGCTGGTCATAAGCCAGATATTGTCAGCAGCCTGAAGCGCAAGATCCAACTCGTGGGTGGACATAATGATGGCCTTGTTTGTTTCTGCAGTAAGTTTTCGCAGCAACCTGACAATCTCTATCCGGTTGGGTAAATCCAGATGAGCGGTAGGTTCATCCAGCAACATCAATGGAGTATCCTGTGCCAGTGCACGCGCAATCATCACTTTTTGTCGCTCCCCATCACTCAGTTCCAATATGTTTTTGTCAATCAAGTCGGTAATTCCCGTCATCTCAATGGCCCAGGCGACTTTCTTTTGATCTTCCTTATCCAAAGTGCCAAACCATCCGGTATAGGGTGTCCGCCCCATGGCAACCACATCAAAAGCCTTCAGATTCCCATGGCCGATCCGGTCGGTGAGCACTATGCTCAGAAGACGAGCCAGCTTTTCACTCTTCATTTTATCCGGTAGCTCTCCGAGTATCTTCACATGACCACTGAGTGCAGGTTGAATGCCCGCGATCGTTCTCAGAAGCGTGGATTTTCCAACGCCGTTGGGGCCGATGAGGCAGTTGAGCCTGCCATCTTCCATGGTGAGATCAATCGGGCCGGCGACTTTCACTGGCACTCCCTTATTCGGGCGATACCCGATGACTAGTTGGTATAAAATCAGCGCTTTTTCCATGGTCAAAAAGCGGTTTTTAAGTTCTTGTTTTTAATTATTACCCATACAACCACAGGCGAACCAACTAATGCAGTGATGGCATTTATCGGCAGTACAATCTGGCTGCCCGGCACCTGGGCAATAAGGTCGCAAATGAGCATTAGTGCAGTTCCGACGAACCAGCATAAGGGTATCAGCACTTTGTGGTCAGAAGTTCTGGTCATAGAACGTACGAGGTGCGGTACTGCGATGCCAATAAATGCGATCGGTCCGCAGAAACCTGTCACGGCCCCTGCCAGAATGCTGGAAGTGAAAATGATCAGGGTCCGCGTTCGGAATATGTTTATTCCCATGCTCCTGGCGTAATTCTCTCCCAGAAGAAGTGTGTTGAGCGATTTAGAATTGATGAACGTAAGCACTAACCCGATGAAGGTGACGGTGACGAATACAGGGAGTTGACGCCCGGTCACGCCTCCGAGGCTGCCAAATGTCCATATGAGGTAATCCTGCAATTGTTCGGGGCTGCTGAAATATTGCCAGATACTCACGATGGCGATGGTGACATTTCCAATCATTATACCGATAATCAGAAGGGAGACATTGTCCTTAAGCCTCAGGCTGATCAGCAAAATCAGTCCCATGACCAAAGCCGCGCCCGCCGATGAAGCCAGCATCACCAGCCAGGTACCACCGATACCCAACTCCCTGATGGCGTATAAACTCGCAGCTCCACCTCCGGTAAGCATCACCACAGCAACACCCAGACTTGCTCCCGCTGTGATTCCAAGTACTGATGGGCCGGCCAATGGATTATGAAACAGTGTTTGCATTTGAAGACCGGCAATAGCCAGTGCTGTTCCGGCAAGTACAGCGCTTATGGCCTTGGGAAGACGGATAATAAGTACGATTTTTTCCCAGGTGGCTTCAGTGGAATGACTCCCGGTAAGAATTTTGATCACTTCTGTGAACGGAATACTTACCGAACCCACAGACAGGTCGGCGATGAATAACACCAAACAAATTAGTATCGCCAGGAACATTGTCCTCCACCCGGAGAAGTGTTTATGGGCAATATGATATTCCGGGGCGGTCACCTTACCTGATTGGTTTGAAATAATACAATGTGTAATCTGTTTGCAGTTCAGGGTGGAATATCTGTATGAGATCTGCAAGTATCAGATGTGGATTTACCAATCCCGATTCCCAATAATCATTGGCTTCGCCTCGCTGCAAGCGATTTGTTGAATTGAAGACATTCCCCTCCTTCACGGCTCTGAAATCGACAAGCCGCTCATCATTGATGAACACCTCCTCCATTGTCTGGGAAAAACCGGGATTTATCCAGAAGGGTGCTTCCAGCCCTTTTGCGTACACTACTTCAAAACTTTGTTGGATGCCACCTGTGTCCTTATTATCCTTCCACGCATAGTTTGCTCCGGCATCGCTGATCAGATTACCCATATAGCTGTTTCCTCCGGGCAGGTACCAGATTCCCTTGTAGGGCAGATTACAGATAACTTCAGGTTTGTTGGCTCTTTGGGAAGCGAGTTCCCGGAGTTTTTCATATTCGACGATCGTATTTTGAAAGTATTCATCAGCCCGTGACTGTGTCCCCGTAATCGCACCAACCACTCTTATCCATTCTGCCCTGCCTAGTGGGTGTGGCTCCTGCCATTCGCTGAAAACCAATACAGGAATACCCAAAGATTCCAGAAAATCAAGTTCCTTATTGGGGGCATCGGGAAAACCGACATTGATCACGAGGTCAACTCCGAGTTCCAAAAGCTTTTCTTTGTTCAGGCTTTCACCGAAACTTACCTGGGGAACAATCCCTGCCTGCACTTTAGCGTACATCTCCGCATCATAAAGGTATTTCGCTTCGGAAATAGCCGCGATATTGCCAGTTGCATCACAAACCTTGAAATACGAATAGTGCGAGGTATGAAGCAAAGCGATCTTTCGCGCGGGGACATTGATGCGATGGTAATTTGTTAATCCTTCCGGCTGAACCTGATTTTGAGCGCAAAGCAGATAGGCAATTGTGTCCGTGTTTCCATTGTAATGCCTGAACATATGGAGTTTTTGAAAACTCTTTTCCTCAATTAATTCGAAGCCAATGGCATAGGAATGTCTGGCGATAGAGTCTGAGGATGGAAATGAGGATTGTTTCTCAGGATTATTGGAAGTATTGCATGATGATAATGCAATGATTATTGCAAAAACCAGTAGCGCACGAAGGCAAATAAAGTACGTAGAAAAAAATCGTGTTATAGCCATAGCAATGCCTTTTTCCCGAAGCGTTTTCACTAAGGCAGGTCTTCTGACTTTCCCGGATTTGATTTCCTTCCCACCCCGATGAATCGGGGCAGTGGATTAGATAAGATCAAATCGTTTTATGGGATTACAGCAGCGGGTACTGTTTCGGATTTACACCGAATTCCCTTTTAATACCTTCCGGCCATATGCCGGTCGATAACCTTAACTCGATACAAACATAGCACAACGATATGCCGAATGAAAGAACTCAGTTTTATTTTTTCTGTCGAACATTCATGGGATTCGCACGGTCTTTAACCAGCAATTTCCGGCAAAATGCAAACACACCGTTAGGCTTGAAACTGGCACCGAGATTCACCTGCCACGAAAAAAATTAAGGTCCTGTAAACCATCTGTATTGAAATTCCGCAGAAACCCAGAACCTACCTCTTTTATGTACGGGTTAAATGTGTTTTTTTTCCATGAAATCAGAATTCCTACGGAATAATTGCCTACTTTTGGCCCACTAAAAAACCATTCGCATCAATGGTGAATGCTAATCGCTAAGCGAATTTTTTACCCCGGAATATTGGACAATTCACAATGTAATTCTAATCAAGTATAAATAAGTTAAATATGAGTAATCCTAAGTATGTTTATTTTTTTGCTGCGAACCAATCGGACGGTAACGCAGGCATGAAAAATCTAATTGGCGGAAAAGGCGCCAACCTTGCAGAAATGTGCAACCTCGGCATTCCCGTACCTCCGGGATTCACCATCAGCACTGAAGTTTGTACTGAATATTATAAGAACAACAGGCAATACCCTGCAAGTCTGAAAGCAGAGGTAGAAGCTGCCATTGCCAGGACTGAAAAGGTAATTGGTAAAAAATTTGGTGATCCCTCCAATCCATTATTGGTTTCAGTTCGTTCAGGCGCTCGTGCTTCTATGCCCGGTATGATGGACAC
>JBGSYX010000292.1:0-2412 GCA_041750735.1 Cyclobacteriaceae bacterium | reverse complement strand
GGCCGGTATGGCTTCCATGAACAATTTGATTGCGAAAGGTCTGTAAAGCCGTACAATGATGACTCCCAGTTTTTGGCCCTGGGCATTCAGGTGATTTACCGTTTCGATAATGGTTTGCGCCGCCGACGCCATAACGATGATGATCTTGTCGGCATCTTTGGCGCCATGGTACTCATATAATTTGTACTGTCTACCGGTGAGTTCGGCAAACTTATCCATATTTTTCTGAACTATTTCAGGGCATTGGGTGTAGAAATGATTGGCCGTTTCCCTGTTCTGGAAGAATACATCCGGATTCTGTGCTGTACCGCGAAGCATTGGCCTGTCGGGTGTCAGCGCTCTTCGACGATGAGCTTTCACCAGGTCATCGGTGATCATGGCTTTCATCACATCCTCTTCCAGAAGTTCTATTTTAGCTACTTCATGGGACGTTCTAAAACCGTCAAAGAAATGAATAAATGGTATCCTCGACTCAAGCGTTGAGGCTTGCGCTATCAGGCTGAAATCCATTACTTCCTGAACGGAGATGGAAGACAGCATGGCAAAGCCCGTGGTCCGCGCAGTCATCACATCGGAATGGTCACCGAAGATGGAAAGTGCGTGTGTTGCCAGTGTTCTGGCTGAAATGTTAAACACCGTGGAGGTAAGCTCACCGGCGATTTTGAACATGTTGGGTATTTTTAATAATAATCCCTGGGATGCCGTAAAGGTTGTTGTGAGCGCTCCGGCTTGCAGCGACCCATGCACTGCACCAGCAGCGCCGCCTTCACTTTGCATTTCAGCGATACTCGGCACATTTCCCCAAATATTTTTGATTCCCTTTGCAGCCCACTCGTCTGCCCATTCGCCCATGTTGGAAGAGGGAGTAATAGGATAGATGGCACACACTTCATTGATTCGATACATCACGTAGGCGGCAGCTTCATTACCATCGATTGTGGTAAACTTTCTTTTCTTCATAATATTGATATGTTAATAACCTTGTCCAAAAAATGTACAGCAGGACTGTCAATTTAGCCAAAAATAATCACCTCAGCTCTGATTATAAGTGATATAAATCATATTTGGGTTTATTATAATAAGCTGCCCCAAAAGTCGGGAAAATTTCATGAAAATGCACCAAAAAATACCCTGATAAAGAGTGCCTTACAATTATTTAAAACAATTCTAAATAGTGAGGTTGAGAGTTATTTTTTTAGAGCTAAGTCCTTATAACCCATGTCGAATAACTTTTTGATGTATTTTCCAATGATATCAAACTCCAGATTCACGACCGTACCTGTTTTATATGTTTTGAAATTGGTCACTTCCATGGTATGCGGGATAATCGTGACTCTAAAACTGCCTTCGGTCACGTTAAATACCGTTAAGCTAACGCCATCGATACAAATTGAACCTTTTTCTACCAGAAAATTGCCTGCGGCAGCATAGTCATATTGGAAATCGAACAGCCAACTTCCATCTACTTCTTCCACATAGGTGCATATTCCGGTCTGATCCACATGCCCCTGAACCATGTGGCCGTCGAAGCGATATCCCGATCCCATGGCGCGCTCCAGATTCACCATGTCTCCGGCGGATAGAAGCCCAAGGTTCGACTTGATCAGTGTCTCCTGGACAGCCGTTACTTTGTACAGATTGCCATCGACGTGAACTACGGTTAGACAAACGCCGTTGTGCGACAGGCTGTCATTTACTTTCATTTCACGGGCAAATGGCGCTTCAATGGTAAAGGTCTTGTTGGTGCCACTTACTTCTATATTTTTTACTATGCCAGTAGTTTCTACTATTCCAGTGAACATGATTTTAGGGTTTTGCGATGGTGTATTTATGTCTGATCGGGTATTTAAAAACAAATTTGAGGCTTGTATAGAGTATTTCACCCATGTTCTGACATGTTAAAAATTCGGTGTCATTATATAGTCGAGCCAGATCTTCGCGGAGCGAATACACATTATCGATTGGTGAAATGTCATCGTGCATCATGGATTTTACCAGGTTCCGGATGGCAGGGCCAGATATTTTGGATTTCAGCCGGTTTGCTATCAGCGTTCGTTCTTCTTTCTGATATTGCATTTCCAGTTCATGGACCAGATTTTTCATGCCCAGGTTGATAATCGGATTGTTCTGTTTGAAGTATTGCGGCATAAAAATCGCCGCCCGTGCTTCATATGATTGCTGATCGAAATCGATGGCCCGGATACGGTAGTGGATTTCATCAAAATCCGGGATCACCTCCACCACGAAGTTGCTTGAGTGCATATCTCCCAGCATTCGCACGAGGCACCGTTCATTGAACTTGATGAATTCCTTGGACAGCCGCATGGCATTCAGGTTTGGGTCTTTCAGGTTTTTCTTGATGAAATCATCGCCAGGAATACCCTGAATATGCTCTTCGACGAGGGTATTGCC
>JBGSYX010000291.1:0-2334 GCA_041750735.1 Cyclobacteriaceae bacterium | reverse complement strand
CGAAAGCGCTTATCTGATGGCTAAACCAAAGACTCGGTATCTGTTTGTCCACTGCGATAATAATATCACCATACTTTATGCCAGCTATATCAGCCGGTCCATGAGGGTCAATACTTTCAATATGGTACCCGCGACCTGGTTTTTGCGTAAGGGCCTCAAATTCTTCATCGTATAGGAAATCCCCTGTCGCACCTATTGAGGAAGGGCGAATATTTAAAAATTTAAATAACTTTTCGGAGATATCTCTTTCAATGAAACTGTAACACCCTTTATTGCGTAATTCCCTTCGGATATCGGCGAGCAATTTACGGTATCGGGGTATTGTTGATGAAAAGTCCGTGGCCTTTTCATCAAGCAGAATGGAAATATATCTGTGATCAAATGGTTCCTTGCATTCCAACCTCTTATCACTACTGACGTCGATACTGTTTTGAATCCAGCAAAATGTTTCTTTAAGATCTTGTGCCGGAATTTGTTGCAGAACAGCACTTATTTTTTCTTCATTTAAAAATGCTTTACAGCAAAAGGACAGAATAGATTCTCGTGCTTCCCAGTCAATATTTTTCCCCTTCTTACGGTATTCATTGGCTCGTTTAAGCAATACAACATCTGCCCCATCATATCTTGTGTGTGTCAATTTACGCCATATAGTATTATCAAGATCCTTAATCTTACATGGAGATTTTTCCAATATGCTGTAGTGGCGCATTGCTTGTTCGACCGGGGTATTAATACGTACAGGATTTTCGTTATAGAGGCACCAGTTTGCACGTAGCAAATGTGCGTAGCAATTATCCGTGTCCAACTTGAAAGCTTCTTGGAAATATAAATCTGCATTGTATTTTTTTTCATCGGTGAACGATCGCATAAAAGTAATACACCCTAAATGGGCAAGGGCGTCCGCTGCTTTCCTATTATCCAATTCACCAGCCCAACGTTCGATAATTGAAAACATAGGCTCAAGAGTTGTTTTATCTGACACATATGCAGATCCAGCTTCATCACGTACTTTTTCCATAGCTACTTCAGCTTGAAGCTCAAGGGCCGGTTTTGAGATGGGATTGATTTCAAGCGCCTCTGATAATAAGAAAAGGGCGCTATCTTTCTTCCCAATTCCGCGCATCCTATCCGCTCCGGCAACAAGTTCTTTCACCACGGCAGTTCGCTTTTTCGCGTTTGATACAAAATCATTCAGATTGATAGATGATATCACTAAGGTGATGATGGCTGTGACACCGCCAACCCATTTCAGTGCGGAAAGAATAATCTGCTTTTTAGATCGGTATTGTGGTGTGCGGCAAAAAGGGCACAATCTTGCTTTCAGACGAATTTTATTATGGCAGGCAACACAGTCCTTATACTCTGATTCGGAAGGTAGTTGCGTTATACATTCATCTATGCCTGTCCGGTTGTTTCCCGAAAACATCTTTTGGTTCCTCGCAGCAACTTACTGAGACATCAACAAAATTGTCTGAACCACTCATCGCATGCCTGCACTATAGTCTCCCAGAATTCGGGTTGGCTTGACCAATGCCCAAAAGGCACTTTCAGATAACGTTTGGATCCCTTCATTCGCTCGTAGTTGTTCCGCTTGACATTAACGTTCACCATCATATCCAAACTTTGATTGATAACCAGCGTCGCATTTGATTTTTCACAAACGAAATAGTAGGACTTGTGTCCATGTTGCTTGCCAAAGATTGAAGGCTCACAAGTCGGGGAGCATCGGGGTTGGCATCCCACTGAGCTTGAAACGTTGCATCACGCTCATCCATCAGCTAATCAAAAGCTCCAATCCAATCAAATGGGATACGCAACCGATACAGTGGTTTCAAGATTAGCCATTCCCATCTTGAGCGTCTTCACGATGACTTTGTAACGAGCTAAGAAAGCAATACGGGAAATCCTTTAGGCCCCTCGCTGTTATGAATTGGTGAGCCACCCGAAATAACGAGAAACCATTTCGGTTCCTCGCTGATTTGTGTGGGCCGGTTAAAAAAGCGAAGAAGCATACTCGAAATGCAACCATTCTTGCATATAAGCATGAGTCTTTATTTCCGGATTTTTATTCAAGAATATTTCTGGTATCATTTACCATAGCCGAAGTGACCGGCGGTCGTCAAAACATTTGATCAACCCCACGAACATAGGAGGATCACCATGATAATTTCACAGTGCGTCACCAATTTTTACAATTACCAGAAGATGAATGTGAAAAAAAAATACGTTGCGGAACTATGAGTTCATTCTCCGAAAATTTCAAGACCATTTCAATGACATAGAGCTTTCATCCATAACATCCGATGGTGTTCTGGCTTTCATGTCCACGGTATC
>JBGSYX010000290.1:0-19740 GCA_041750735.1 Cyclobacteriaceae bacterium | reverse complement strand
AAACAATCCAGATCACCATCCTGGTCATAGTCAAAAAAAGCTGCGTGCGTGGAAAACGCATCGCTGGCAAGTCCCCATTCCCTCGCTGATTCCTTGAAAGTCAGGTCACCCTGATTTATATATAATTCATTGATTCTGTCCTGAGCAGGAACATCACCTGAATTACATACGTAGATATCCAGCAACCCGTCGCCGTTAACATCAGCCATAGTTACACCAGTACTCCATGATTTTGTTCCGGCAACTCCGGCTTTTTCAGTAATATCCTCAAAGACAAAATTTCCATTGTTCAGATAGAGTTTATTGGAATCCATGTTGGCTGTAAAATAGATATCAACAAGTCCGTCGTTATTGATATCTCCAAGGGCCACTCCTCCACCATTATAATAATTGCGGTACTTAAGCACGTTGAAGTCCGCTTGGTCATCTACTTTATTGACAAAATCGACATTGGTTTGTTCGGATGATAGTAAGGTGAAAAGTGTCTTTTCCCTTTGGTTGTTACCCTCTCTGGTCGGATGGCACATGGAAATCAAATAAGCTGTAGCAATAAAGACAGCTGGAAAAATCTTATGCATAGAAATGTGAAACAATTGATCGGCTAAATATACTGGATTTAATGTCGTTTAGTTAAGAAAAATGTCACTTGAGAAAAGGGGCCTGCCTGCAGGAAATCAGTCTCCTGCAAAAGTCCCCTCCCACGGAGGGGAATCCATGGTATGGGCAAAAGGGAATGCGTAGATCAAAAAAAATCCCGAAAGGGAATTTCCCTTCGGGATTTTATTGATTATAAAATCTGAATTATTACCAGCCCGGATTCTGAACTAATCGCTGCTCAACGCCATCGCCGGTGGCGATTTCGCTTAGATCGATTTGAGCTGATGGTAACGGGTACAATGCGTGCTTATCTGCTACTTCAGCTGCAGCAGTTAAATAGATACGTTTTGTTTTCTCAACAGCAAGGTAAGCATTCAGGTGGGTTTTAAAATCACCCCAACGTACCAGGTCAAAATAACGATGTCCTTCCGCAGATAATTCCAATTTACGTTCCATTTTCAGCGCTTTCATGGCATCTTCCTTGGACCATCCAGTCGTTGGATAGGTACCAATCTTATAGGTTGCCCAGGTGATACCCGGATCATTGATCGGAACAACTACAGCTCCACCAGCAGGGCCCTGTGCGCCTTGACCAGCCCTGGTCCTAATCCTGTTGATCAGCACCATACCGGCATCGATAGAACCGACCTGAATCTCACATTCAGCTAAGAGTAAAACTACATCAGCAAATCGCAACAGGTGAAGGTTGTTCGCGCTCAACTGAAACTGAGACCATCCCACGGCACTTCCGGCACCAGAAGCTTTTTCATAAATGGTTTTCTTATGACTATAAGGGCCTGCCCATGCTCTTTCCCTGATCCATCCTGCATCGTGAGTTCCCCAATCCAGGAATGGTACGCCATCACGGCCAACAGTCCAGTCAAGTCGTGGGTCAACGGCATCAGTAGCAACGAGGTCGGCATTGTTAAACGATCCATCCAGGAACGGAAGACCATTAGCATCCACTTTATAGGAATTCACCATGTTTTGAGAAGGCTGGTGGAATCCGCAGCAACCAAATGGGCTACCGCTATGTGGAAAGTTCAAACGGTCGGGATAGTTACCATTTTCTCCACCGCCTGTACCATCATTGGTAGAAGCCTGGAATGCAAGTACAGTTTCCTTACCATTTTCGTTTTGATTCTGGAAAACTTTGTGAAAGTTTGCTTCCAGGTCATAAGGGCCACTATTTACTACTTCTGATAAAGTCGTCTTACCACCGGCATAATCCCCGGATAAAACCTGTACACGGCCTTTGATCGCTTTGGCAGTCCACTTGGTGATTCTGCCAACCTGTGCTTGTGATTCCGGCAATAAACCAATCGCTTCATCCAGATCACCCAATATGAGCGGGATAGCATCTGTGCCCACATTAGTCTTGCGGAAATCGGTATCGTCCTCTTTATAATATGGAATGTTTCTCCACAACCTCCATGCTTCAAAATGGTAGTGCGCCCGTAGGGCTTTTGCTTCACCTTCAATCCTTTTTGCATCCGCATCTGATACAGTTACGGTTTTTAACAGGTTAAGTGTAGCATTGGTTCTGGCTACGCCTTCATATAGTGACTGCCATCTTTCATTTACAGCGACGTCAACATCGGCAGTACCCCACTGGTAAAGCTCGACATCCTGGATAAACTGTTGGTCACCGGCAGAAGAACCTTTGTAGGCTTCATCACCTGCAACACTGCCAAATGTCCAGTTACTGCCGGCTGTGCCCCAACCGCCAAAGTTACCGTATCCTTCGAGCATGGAATATGCCGAAATCAGGTTGCCTTCCAAACCATTCTGGTTGGCCAGGGCTGTTGCGTCAAGGTCACCCTGTGCGTTCTTCACAAGGAAATCCTCACTGCAGGCAAATAAGGTTACAGCAACAATTACTGTAAGTCCTAATATTTTAATTAGATTTTTCATCGTTCAATTCTGTTAGATTAAAATGTAGCATTAAACCCGATGGAGAATATCTTACTGGTCGGATAGGTTCCCCTATCTATACCCATGGATTGGTCAGAAGTATTTCCTGCATTTCCATCCTGGCTGATAGCAGGTAATGCTGGGTCGTATCCGCTATATCCTGTAAAAGTGAGCAGGTTTTGACCTGAAACATAGAGGCGCAATCTGCTGAAGGTACTATTAGCAGGGAAATTATAACCAATCTGCAGGTTTCTCAATCGTACATACGATGCATCTTCTACATAAAAACTGCTGTACGCGCTGCTGTTCTGGTCATTCTGATCCAACTGAGGATACTTGGCATTGGTGTTTTCCGGTGTCCATGAATCGGTCAGACGGTCCTTGCGGACGTTGGTGTAAAACAACCTGAATACAGTGAATTCCTTGGTGATATCAAATATCTCGTTTCCAAAAGAACCGAAGAAGAACATGTTCATATCAAATTTTTTGTATTGCGCGCTAAAGTTCAAACCGGCAGTGAAGTCGGGATGAGGGCTTCCAATTATAGTGCGGTCTGAGGCATTTATCTGATTATCCCCGTTTGTTTCTGCAAATCGGAACCTGCCGACATCTTTTCCGGCCTGTGGGAAATATTCATCCACTTCCTCCTGGTTCTGGAATATACCGTCAACCTGGTAACCGTAGAATGCGCCGATAGGATAACCCACTTGATTGCGTACCATAGGTGCGCCTCTTCCGGTTACAGGGCCATCAAAGAAGGTTTGCTCTCCGGCTATACTAACGATTTCGTTTTTGTAATGACCTCCGTTAAAGTCAACACCCCATGTAAAATCACCTGTTCCCCCACCTTTGTAACCAATAGAGAAATCATATCCATTATTCGTCATGGTACCAATGTTTACGATCGGCGGGCTTGGGCGGCCTGCTGTCGCAGGTAATTGAGGAGCATACAACAGTCCATCAACGGTACGGTCAAAAACGTCAAACGCAACAGTCAGGCGGTTATCGAAAAGGGCCAGGTCGAAACCGATATTCTGCGATTCATTTTCTTCCCATGCCATATCAGGATTTCCGATGGCCGTCTTTCTGTAACCCGTCACAATTGAATTCCCTCCACCGATAGCGTAGAAAGTGTCCCGTACATCGCCGCCAAAAAGATCTGGGACCCTGCCGCCAGGAATATTCTGGTTACCGGTGATACCCCAACCTCCACGGATTTTCAAGTCGCTGAGCCAACTGATGCCCTGCATGAACGACTCATCTGAGATACGCCACGCGGCGCTGAATGCCGGGAATGTACCCCAACGATTGTTAGCTCCGAATTTGGATGAACCATCGCGTCTAACGGTACCACTTAGGTAGTATTTACCGGCAAAATTATAATCAATTTTGGTAAACATAGAAGCCAGAGAGTTTTTTCCACCATAACTAAACACCGTCTTAGTTTTAGGATCACCCAGTGCATCGCGGATATACCAGGAATCCAAACCCGTGGTGATAAAACCGGCCATCGAAGCGTTCAGGCTATTTGATTTTCCTTCAATTGCTTCATATCCAACCAACACGTTCAGATTGTGTTTGTCTGCGAAGGTCTTATCATAGGTAAGTGTGTTCGTCCATGTCCATGATCCACCGGTGGCATAGTTTTCATTCAAACTCTGAACCAGGGTAGGTTCTGAATTTTCGGGTGTCGGGAAGTTGAATCCTTTGTAAAGGCTGTTGCTAAGGTCAAAACCAATGCTGGACCTAAATTTAAGTCCGCTCAGAATGTCAACCGAAGCATAGATATTACCAAAAAGACGGTTGTAGGTGCCTATGTTATCCTTGCGTTTGAATGCCTGACCAACAGGGTTACTACCGTTACCCAATGATACTGCTTTTGGCGCTGCCCAATATCCTTCAATATCATAAACCGGAACCACAGGTTGCATCTTCAATGTGTTACCGATAACGCCACCTTCCTGTGGGTTTCCATCGGCTCCTACGTTTTGCTCTCTTGAAACAGCCAGGTTTTCACCAATCGTTAATATTTTACCAATTTTAAATTCACTGTTGGCCCTGACAGAATATCTTTTAAACCAGTTGTACTTTTGAGTTCCATCCTGGTCGAAGTATTGCATGGAAACATTATAAACCGCGTTGTCATTACCTCCAGATAATCCGACGTTATAGTCCTGAACAAGCGATGGATCAAAAACTTCATCCCACCAGTTGGTACCTTCAGATGCCGGCATGATCAATCGATCTGAAAATCTATACTCGTCATAATACAACGGACTATTTGTTGGAACACCAGTTATCGGAAGACTATTCGTCTGACTAACACCATTGTTTGGCCAAGTGTATAGTGGCAAACTTGGGTTGTTTGGGTCACCCATGATGTTCTGCGGAGGTGGAAGCGCAACTGGAAATGCATTAGCATGACTTTGAAGAACAACTTCATGATAATCAAACGGATCCTGAATCAGCATTTTGTCCATACCACTTACAGGATTCTGAATACCAATGTTTACATCGAGGTTCAGTCTGGCTTTGCCTTTTTGCCCTTTCTTAGTAGTAACAATAATAACACCGTTGTTGGCACGAGCGCCATACACTGATGCGGTCGATGGGTCTTTCAATACCTGGATCGACTCCACATCATTAGGGTTCAGCCAGTTATTGAAGGCATCTTCCACAGGAACACCATCAATGATGTACAGAGGGTCGTTGTTCTGGAAGGAGCTGACACCCCTGATCCGGACGTTGTTCCGACCACCAGGCTGTCCACTGGCATTAACAGTGACCCCGGCAGCACGGCCATCGAGTTTCTGGACGAAACTGGCCGCAGTGATCTGCTCCATGGATTTGGTGTCAACCACTGCAACGGCGCCTGTGATGTCGGCTCTCCTTTGCGAGGTGTAACCTGTTACCACAATTTCCTTAAGCGAGGTAACGTCGGCTGCGAGCGTCATATCGATGACGGTCTGGTTTCCTACGGTTACGGCTTCAGTAGTATAGCCGATGGATGAAAACTGCAAAATGGCTTCCGGTCCCGGAACCACGATGCTGTAATTACCATCGATGTCAGTCACGGTTCCTGTGCCCGTGCCCTGAAGGATAATGTTAACGCCAGGAAGAGTTCCTTCTTCCGCAGACGATACCTTACCGGTAATCGTCCTTTCCTGAGCGTAGGATAGGCTTGCTATGAAGCCCACGAATAGCAGAGAGAGTGCAATACTTCTCCGCAAAGTAGAGATACGCATAAGTGTTAAGATTTAGGTGAAACATATAGACTCTATTGCTTGCGCAATACGGGTTTCATAATTTTTGGTATTTACAGTTTTAACTGAATTTGTATCAGCTAATCTACAACGAAAAAGAGGACATCCAACAATATTCAGACATTTGATCTGTCTGATTTCCAACGAGGCTAAGCAGCTTTTCTTTAATAATTCTTGGGTAGTTTAGCCTATTCAATTAGTCAACTTGACTACAAGATATGTCAAATTTCACAAGCTGCAAAGTTTTTTAAATGTTTTTTTTGAAGAAATGTATGGGTGAATATAAACGGTTATGCATCAAATATCTCAGTAACTTGCTTGTATTACCCGGTCCTTCGCATTTAAATCCTTAAAAACCAATGCTCTTCTGAATCCTGATGCCCGGCATAAATCCATCACCGCAAACCCAAAGCGTTCGTTGATCTCAAAAAAAACCATCCCGTCAGGCGATAAGCTTTTCTTTGCCAGAGAAAGTATATGCTTATAGAATATCAACGGATTAGCATCATCAACAAAAAGTGCCCGGTAAGGCTCGTACTGCAATACATTCCTGTGCATCAATTGCTTTTCGGAAACGGTGACATAGGGTGGATTGCTTACTATTATATTATAGGTATCGGGCAGTTGATCCATTAATAATATATCTCCCTGGACTGTCTTGATATTTACGTGATGAATCTGTGCGTTAACCTTGGTGACTTTCAGCGCATCAGGATCTATATCAAGTGCGGTGACATCGAGATCATTACACTCCGCAGCCAATGTAATCCCAATACACCCGCTTCCGGAACCGATGTCAAGCACCTTCATGCCACCAGGGGTTTTGTGTGATAAAACCAGTTTAACGAGTTCTTCGGTTTCCTGCCTGGGGATAAGTACAGAAGGATTTACCTTGAATTTGCGGCCATAAAAGTGTGCATATCCCAAGACATACTGTATAGGCTTTCCTTCCAACAGCTCCGATAAAACAGATTGAACAGAGGAAATACTGTTATCTGTAGGAAATGTTGTATCGCCAATTAATACCTGCTCCGAAGTCGCCCCATAACAATGTTCCAGCACCATAAAAGCAATCTGACGACATTCGCCGGGTTCGTATAATCCTTGTAATTGATCATAGATTTCCCGATAAAGCTGTTTTAGTGAGTACTTACGTCCGGGTGTAATCATCGCGAATCCATTAGACCGGACGAAAATAACCAAAAAGCCCATGCGCCAAAATTTTATGATCTCTGATTTCAAAGTACATTTGTGAAAAGTGGCAAATTGATTATTCATCAGAAATACATGCGGCGCGCTATGGAACTGGCAAGGCTCGGACTGGGCAACGTGAGCCCCAATCCAATGGTCGGTTGTGTTGTGGTCCATGAGGATAAGATTATCGGTGAGGGATTTCACAAGCAATACGGCGGGCCGCACGCGGAAGTGCATGCCATTGAATCTGTACAGCAAAGTAATTTATTAACTGAAAGCACAGTATATGTGAACCTTGAACCCTGCGCTCACTATGGTAAAACTCCACCCTGCGCCAACCTGCTGGTGGCATCGGGTGTTAAGAAGCTGATCATTGCCAATGTGGACCCGAATCCGCAGGTTGCTGGTAAAGGAATTGCCATCCTGAAAAGCGCAGGTGTTGAGGTAGAGGTTGGTATGCTGGCTGACGAAGGTTTAGAACTCAACAGGCGTTTCTTTAAATATATCAACCAAAAAAAGCCATATATAATTCTAAAATGGGCTGAGACTGCTGATGGATTCATCGCCAGACCGGATTATACTTCTAAATGGATTTCGAGTGAATATTCCAGGAAGTTAGTTCATAAGTGGCGTACCGAGGAAAGTGCAGTCCTGGTTGGCAGAAATACAGCCCTACACGACAATCCCACCCTGAACGCGCGGCACTGGCCTGGCAAAAACCCACTAAGGATTGTACTTGACAGAAATCTGCAATTATCTCATACACTACAACTTTTTAGCGGGGATTTGCCCACTATATGTTATAATACTCAAAACTCCAACCATAAACCGAACCTGGATTTTGTTAAGCTGGATGAAGAAGATTTTCTATTAGGCGTCCTCAACGATTTATATGCAAGAAATATCCAGTCGCTCATCGTAGAAGGTGGGGCTGCTATATTGGAGGCTTTTATCGATGGCGGTTTGTGGGACGAAGCCCGCATATTCCAGTCATCCGTGTCTTTTGGTGAAGGTATATCGGCACCACAGCTCCGAAATGCGCACTTTGAAGCGAAAGAAATACTTTTCGGGGATACACTCACCTGGTTTAAAAAGCAATAATATGGCTGAAGACCTCCATATCACCACAGGCCTGAGTCGTGAAAAGACCTATCAGGAAATTATTCCCCAGATAAAAGCGCTCGTAGCTCATGAAAGCGACCTCATCGCCAACCTGGCCAATATCGCCGCTGCGTTGAAAGAAGCGCTGGGTTTTTTCTGGATTGGTTTTTACATCGTTAAGGGTGACGAACTCGTCCTAGGTCCATTTCAGGGGCCTGTTGCATGTACACGGATAAGCAAAGGAAAAGGCGTCTGTGGTACTTCCTGGGCAACAAAGAAATCCATACTTGTACCTGATGTAGAGCAGTTTCCCGGGCATATCGCGTGCAACTCGCTGTCCAAATCCGAGATCGTGTTTCCGGCTTTGAAAAATGGAGAGGTATTTTTAGTACTCGATATCGACAGTGAAAAATTGAGCGACTTCACCGAAACAGACGAAAAATATTTGAACGAACTTATTACACTCATTGAAACACTCCCCCAATGAACCTGACCCTTAACTCAGAATACGGAAAACTAAAAGCAGTCATAATCCATCGACCGGGCAAAGAGATAGAACGGCTCACCCCCGGCAACACCAGCGAGTTGCTTTTCGAAGATGTGCCATACCTGGAAGGTATGCAGCGTGAACATGATGAATTTGCATATTTGATAAAGGATGCTTCTGGCGCCCGGGTGTATCGCCTGAAGGATCTGCTCGTGGAGGTTTTGATTGATCCGTCGTTGCGTCATAGGACCTTGGAAAACGCGATGGTTAAAACAGTATCACCGGGGTTGATCGATGATATCCTCGCCAGGTACTCAACCGCCGAATGTGCCTCCATGCTCATAGCCGGTATAAAAATCAAGGAACTTAAAAAGAAGATTAAAGGAGAATATATTTTTGCCTTCGACAATGAGGATTACGTCATTAACCCAAGCCCAAATACGTATTTCATGCGCGATCCATCAGCTGTTATCCAAAATGGCGTGATAATCAGCCACATGAAATTTTCCGGGAGACAAGGAGAATCGCATCTGTTAAAACTGATTTTCGAAAACCATCCCGATTTCAAGGCACAATTCAAACCTGTTTATCCCGGTGCTGGAATTTCCGGAGAAATACCAACCATTGAGGGCGGCGACGTGATAGTCCTGTCGGATAAAGCCCTTGCTATCGGTTGTTCGGAAAGAACCGATAATAAGGCTATTGAGTTGCTCGCCAAGCAGGTGTTGAAAAACACTTCCGTGGAACGCGTTTACCAGGTGGATTTGCCTTCAAAGCGGAACTTTATGCACCTCGATACCGTCTTCACCATAATTGATGAAAATTTAATTGTCACATACCCCGACGCCATGAATGCCGTGCTGCAGACGTGGATTATACGCAAAAATGATGTGGATGCAGAAGGCAACGTGATCATTGACAAGGAATGTGTGAAGGAATCGATCATTACGGTGCTGAAAAAAGAGATCCCTTACCTGGAGATTGTGGAAACCGGCGACGGGAACCCCGACTTTGCCATGCGCGAACAATGGTACGATGGCGCCAACGTATTCGCTGTGAGTCCGCGGCGTGTGATTTCATACAATCGCAATAAACTCACAAATCGGGCGCTTCGGGAAGCAGGTGTGGATGTGCTGGAGACGAGTTCCTCAGAGTTGTCGCGCGGACTGGGCGGACCGCGATGTATGACGATGCCGTTGTGGAGGATGGAGGTGTAGCGGGGTGGCTGCTAGCTGAAAGCTGCTAACTTCAAGCTGCAAGCCAAAAGGCACAAGGCATAAGGTAAAATGTAAAAGCTAAAGGCTAAAGGCTAAAAGCTGTTAACCGCAAACACCCATAATTCATCACTCATAACCTTCACTTAGTACTTTGTACTTTCTATCAAAACTCCACGAGCATCAACCGGCGCAGACCGTCATTGGCAGGTGAAATACCACATAAAACCACCGAATATCCATCGAGCCAGCAGCTGTATCGTTTTGTAAACCAATAATCTTTTCCCGGCAGCGGATCAAGACGGCGTGTCACAGAGCCATCCGTGGTCTTCAACGTCAGGGCGAAAAAGTCCTTACCGACATGCCCCATCAGGCTTAGGTTGTTCCCGAACAAGGCCGAAATGTAAGAAAGCCCCTGGTTGGTTCCATAAACCTCCTGCTTTTTCAGGATCACCTTTTTCCAAAGCGTTTCGCCCTGATCGGACATGCAGTAAATCAATATATCACCAGACGTCTCCACCTTGTCTTCGTTGATGGAATAATCCCATGGTAACGGCATCAATGAAATCCCTTTGTGGAATTGGGTCATTTCCTCTTGCCTTTCAAAAATCACCATCACTGAATTTTCCAGCGTCCGGTAACTCTGCGTAAGGTGGAAATCCTCCATATCTGCATATGGATTTTTGGAACTTTTCTCCGCTTTTGAGTCTACAATAATCTTATCGGAATAAAGCTCGCCGACTTCGTTTTCATTGAAATGAATCACCTCATTGTAAATAACCGATTTCAGAATCACGTTCACGGCAAATACACCAAGGCCGGTGAGCCTATTCCCCGACTTTGCAGAATAGGCTACCATCCATGAAGTTGCACCGAGGGCTTGTATGGTTATTTCGCTGACACCCGAATCATTAAACTGATAATCGGCAGCGACGACTGTCCATTCCCTGGTGCGGGCAGACCAAAAGAAGGTATGCAACTTCCGCGCCTTGGCATCCGCAGCGGCAAAGAAGATATCGCCTTTGTCGGTGATTATTGCCGATGCGGCTGAAAAGTTAAATCCCTCCATCGGAAGCGTTATATGCTCCGTGAGATTTTTTACGCTAAGATCAACCACCGTGAATTCCATACTGACCGAATCGGGCAATGATGAATAATTGAACACCATGAGTTTTGAACGATTCTTCGAAAGGACAACGTCCGCGGGGAGCTGAGCAAGCTGAAACATGGAGAATCCGGAATTAAAACTACTTAGCAGTTTCCCGTTTTGAGCGGTGTGAATTCGGATTTCTAACTCACAGGAATCTGCAGTAATCCTTGTAGTAAAAAGCATAATACTGTCGCCCTTCATGAAAATTTGGGGAACGCTCATGCCTTCATTGAAGGATATCTTCTTTTCCCAGACATCAAAAAGGTACTGGTCGTAGCGGCAAAGCTCCATAGTATTTCTGTTGAATTGCCTCAGTATAACAAAGTCTTTGCCTCCAACCGGCATCATAGCTGGCAAGTCGTATGGCTGGAATATGCCTTTATAGCCGAATTCTGTTTTGGAGAAGACTTGCTGGGCGTGAAGAGTAAATGGATAAGGACTGGCAGAAAAAGTCATCAAAATCCATATCCATATCGACCTCATAAATTCTCTTTATTGATTGTGCGCGCTAAGAAATGAAAAAGCCGGTTAATTTCCATCACCGGCGATAAAGTAAGCGTTAACAAGAGATTTCTGATACGTTTATTTCGACAGTTGAATACATGTGACCTAAGCCATCACCGCCTGCACCGATTTCACCTCAGGGATCATGGATTTCAGGAGGTTTTCAATACCCATTTTCAGGGTAACAGTTGCCGAGGGACAGCCGCTGCACGAACCCTGAAGGTAAACGCTCACTACACCATCTTCAAAGGACTTATACTCTATAGCGCCGCCATCCTGTTCTACAGCCGGGCGGATATATTCATCCAATAGGCTTCTGATCTTCATGTCCATTTCCGTTTCTTCAAACTCAGGGGTTTCAGCAGGAACCGTGAGAATATCACGGCCCGATTCCAGGAAATACTCAATATGTGCCTTCAGTATGTCTTTCACTTCAAGCCATTCTACATCATCTGATTTGGTGACCGTGATGAAGTTGCTCATATAAAATACCCGACGCACATAGTTGTATTCAAAAAGTTCTTCAGCCAATGGTGCATTTGCTGTGCTGGCTGCATCGGGGAAGTCATAGTTGGTGCCCGGTTCCACGAGCATATAGTCCGCGACGAACTTCAGCGAATTTGGATTCGGATTAGCTTCGAGGTAGATATTTACTTTCTTAGATTCCATGTCTGATTTTTTATCTAATAAACCTTATTCTGTCCAAGTTGTTCACCTTCCGATGTAGCAATTACTGAAGCGACCATGCAGTCACCGGTAATATTCACAACCGTGCGGCACATGTCCAGAGGTCTGTCAGGGGCTACGATCAGCGCCAGACCTGCTGCGGGAATACCCGCTGCTTCCAGTACAATCACGAGCATCACCATCCCAGCTCCAGGCACTCCGGCTGATCCTATGGAGGCTAGCACTGCGGTAAGGACTATCGCTATTTGACTACCCAAAGTGAGTTCAATTCCCATAGCCTGGGCTATGAATACCGCCGCCACACTCTGGTAAAGGCTGGTGCCATCCATATTGATCGTGGCTCCAAGCGGTAGCACAAAGCTGCTCACCTCCTCCGACACCCCGAGTTTTTTCTCTACACATTCCATCGATACGGGCAATGTGGCATTGCTACTGCTGGTACTGAAGGCCAGTAATTGTGCATCACGAATCCCTTTAAAAAAGGCCTTGTATTCTACCCTGGAGAACATCTTTAATATGGCAGGGTACACACCAAGGATCAAAATGGCAAGACCCAGTAGTACTGTTATTGCATAAAGTAATAAAGCGCTAAGTACTTCGAGTGCTTTGGAAGGATTACTCCCTGCCACCTCTACCACCAATGTGGAAATAAGTGCAAAAACTCCATAGGGAGCGGTCATCATAATGAAGTCTATGATTCGCAGAATCACGTCGTTCAACCCTTCGAAAAAGCCGATGACTACGCTCTTTTTATCAGATTTAATCTGCAGAAGGGCCACTCCAAAAAGGATGGAAAAAAAGACAATCTGGAGCATATTGCTGTTTTCTGAAGCGGATTTGAACAGATTGTCTGGAACTACATTTACCAGCGGTTGTAACGGCCCCTCCCTTTTTAAATCTTCCGCCACACTCGTAGTTGTCGAGGCATCGTTTTCAAACATGAGCATTATCTCAGTGCGCGTGTTGTCGGTAATGATCTTTCCCGGCTGGATAATATTTACTATTAGCAATCCCAATGTAGTCGCCAACAATGTCGTGGTAAGATATATCCCGATGGTTTTTGTACCGATTCTTGAAAGCTTGGATACGTCGCCGAGATTGGCCACACCGACGATGAGGCTGGCAAAAATCAATGGCATGGCAATCAACTTTAATCCATTGACGAATATTGTTCCGAATGGCTTTATATAGTCAATGACGATATAATTTGGTATGCCTGTGAAGATGCATAACAATCCGAAAATGAGGCCTGCTGCCAGACCGATAAATATTTTTATATGAAGTGGAAATGTCTGTTTTCTCATCTATTGCGGCAGTGTTGGCCACAATTTGGATGATTTATTCAGTAAATAAAAATGCGTTGGAAAAGTTGGTTTAATCAAGAATATGGAAAGCAGATGAAGTTATTCAACAACCTGCCGTCCCAGCGTTTCGCCCTCGGTGCTTGCGACGACGGTGGCGACGGTAGCGTCGCAAGTAACATTAATGACTGTCCGGCACATATCAAGCGGTCTGTCGGGCGCTACAATAAGGGCGAGTCCGGCAGCTGGAATTCCTGCGGCCTCCAGCACGATGACGAGCATCACCATACCAGCACCTGGTACGCCTGCTGAACCAATGGATGCAAGCACAGCTGTTAAGACTACGGCAACCTGGCCTCCAATGGAAAGTTCAATACCCATGGCTTGCGCTATGAAAACTGCCGCAACACTCTGATAAAGGCTGGTTCCGTCCATGTTGATAGTTGCGCCAAGTGGTAAAACAAAGCTCGTAACTTCTTCTGATACGCCGATCTTTTTTTCCACGCATTCCATGGTTACAGGTAATGTTGCCGAACTGCTGCTTGTGCTGAAAGCCAGTAATTGCGCATCGCGGATTCCCTTGTAGAATGTCCTGAATTTTACTTTTGTAAATGTTCTTAAAATTGCCGGATAAACTCCAACCGCCATAATTATCAGACCCAGAAGAACAGTGGCTGCATACAACAAAAGTGCACTGAGCACTTCAATTGCCTTGGCGGGATTATTACCTGCTACTTCCACTACAAGCGTACAAATAAGTGCAAAAACTCCATAAGGCGCTACCATCATAATGAAGTCAATGATGCGTAGAACCACATCATTCAGTCCCTCGAAAAAGCCAAGGACAATACTTTTTTTATCTGATTTAATCAGCAACAGTGCTACACCAAAAAGAATGGAAAAAAAGACAATCTGGAGCATATTGCTATTTTCCGATGCTGATTTGAACAAATTGTCAGGTACAATATTCACCAACGGCTGCAACGGTCCTTTTTTTTTCAAATCGTCCGCTGCAAAGGCGCTGCTGCTTGCATCATTTTCAAACATGAGCATTATCTCTTTACGCGTGTTTTCGGTAATGATCTTTCCGGGCTGGATTACATTCACAATAAACAATCCTAATGTTGTAGCGATAATAGTCGTCGTGAGATATATACCGATGGTTTTAGTGCCGATCCTTGAAAGTTTGGATATGTCGCCGAGATTGGCCACACCAACGATAAGACTGGCGAAAATCAGGGGCATGGCAATGAGTTTCAGACTATTGACAAATATTGTCCCGAAAGGTTTTATATAGTCAATAACGATGTCATTTGGTATGCCTGTAAATATGCATATCAAACCGAAAATGAGGCCTGCGGCCAGACCAATAAATATTTTTATGTGAAGAGGAAATGTCAGTTTTCTCATCAATTGCGGCGATGTCTACCTACAATTTGGACGATTTATTCAATAAATAAAAATCTGCAATCACCAACGCGGCCATGGCTTCCACTATCGGAACGGCTCGTGGCACTACACATGGGTCGTGCCTTCCCTTTCCGGAAACGGTGGTTGAATTGCCATGTACATCGATGCTTTCCTGATCCTGCATGATAGTGGCAACGGGCTTAAATGCCACATTGAAATATATATCCTGACCATTGGAAATGCCGCCCTGAATTCCGCCTGAATGGTTGGTCTTGGTAGCGAGGTGTCCCTCTTTCATTTCAAATAAATCATTGTGTTCCGATCCCTTCATCTTCACCCCTTCGAAGCCGCTGCCGTATTCGAATCCCTTTACGGCATTGATCCCGAGCATAGCTTTTCCCAATTCGGCATGGAGTTTATCGAATACTGGTTCGCCGAGTCCTGCCGGTGTTCCGGTAATGATACAAGAAACAATACCTCCTGTGGTATCCTGATTTTTGCGTGTTTCATCGATGAGCGCTATCATCTTTTCGGCGGTTGCAGTATCCGGACAACGAACAATATTGCTTTCGGTTTGTGCAAGGTCAAGTTCAGCATAGGACTTGTGCAAGGCGATAGCTCCTACCTGTGACACATAGGCCTGAACCTGAACACCTATGGATTTTAGAAGCATTTTGGCGATAGAGCCGGCAGCCACCCTTGCAGCTGTTTCCCTGGCCGAACTTCGGCCGCCACCGCGATAGTCGCGAATGCCGTATTTCTCCTGATAGGTATAGTCGGCATGGGATGGCCTGAATTTATCGGCAATGTGTGAATAGTCCTTACTCTTCTGATCTTCATTGTAAATCACCATGGCAATGGGAGTGCCAGTGGATTGTCCCTCAAATACTCCCGAAAGTATCTGCGCTTTATCTGACTCCTGGCGTTGGGTGGTAATTCGGGATTGTCCGGGTTTGCGGCGGTCGAGTTCGCTTTGAATGTACTCTTCATCTATTAGTAACCCAGCGGGGCAGCCGTCGATGATGACACCGATAGCAGGCCCGTGCGACTCTCCGAAAGTGGTAATTCTGAATTTGCGTCCGTAACTGTTTCCCATTTACTTTTTAATTAATAAGAATACCGTAAGCCCAAGCAGGATTACTATAAGAATGTTGGCGGCAGTACGAATAATCCCCCCCTGATTTATGCCACGCAGATCATTGCTCTCAATGTCAATAATGTCATAAAAGGAGCCAAGGTCATTGGAAGAAATAGCAACGTTTTTTTTACTTTCACCAATGGCCACTAAGGTGAAATTTGATCGTAGCGTATCGTACTTTTCTTTATCAGGATCGAAATAAACCATGGAAATGTAGTCACCAAGTTCGAATTGTCCCGGTTCATTGGGTATTCCGTAAAAACTGAAACTTTTCGACCCCGTCACCTTGCCATTGGACCTGTTGATATTCTGACGTACGTTGGGCGGGTAGAAATCGAATTCCTGCGAAGTGCGAATGGTGGGATTGGTAATGGCCGAAATGTTTCCCTCGCCCTGTACCGTGAAGTCGTAGGTGAAACTTTGGCCCGTAGAGAGCTTTTCTGACGATATCACCTCGTTAAGGCGGTATTTTCCGACAGGAACCTGGTTTTTAAGCGGATGCTCGGGCAGGTTTTTTACCCTTACAGTCTTCGGTTTTGTAGTAAATTCCTTTTTATCTGCTTGCCTGGTTCTGCTGAAGAAGGATGGGTTTTTCGCGACCTTATACTTGATCATATTGAATGTAAGGGTCGGAAAGTTTATCTGTTCGTTATTGAGAGGATAATACTCCGCCTGGAAGAGATTATACTTTCTATACCGCTTATTATTAACCTCAACACTTTCGGCATTCAAATCCGAAATTTTAAAATTTTCCTCCCAGCAGTTGGCAGGGGTCAGCTTCTTCTTGATTTCAGCCAATTGTTCGCTGATATCGGAAGGCCATTGCATCTCGGCTTCATTGTTCACCGCCACATATAATCCAAGCGTTGCCGTAAAGCCTTCGCCGACATAAACCTCGTTCTTATCCACCGTGAGGGCGAGGTAGGCGTCTTCGCTCACGTCGATAAATTCCTGCGGTTCCCGTTTACCAAAAAAATCTTCAAACGGATCATATGCGAACGGATCGTGCTGTCGCTGCTGTATCGGTGGACCAACGGTTACTTTTTTCCCGGGCGAATTTATAGCCTGACCATTGACATTGATCGTGAAGGGTGGTATCTGGAATGTTCCTTCCTGCTGCGGCACATAGTTCTGAATAACACTCTGCGACATGGAATACTGACCATTGATGATGTTTGTGGATGAAGAACTTGACTGGCCCACGCGTTGAAATCCCGGAATTTCCGGAAAATTTCCAATGTTTTTTATCCTGTCGTTTTGCACTTCCACGGAGATGGTAAAAGCCTGATTTAGAGCAATGTTATCGGGCCCTAAAATTATTCTTACATTTTGAGAGAATCCAGCAGCACAAAATCCTAAGAAAATCGTAATAAAGGAGAGAATGAGTTTTCCTTTCATAGATTCTTTGGAAATAATAACGTTTTGGAATGAAACAATATTTTTTGGTTTGCAAAGTTATCAGAAAGGGTTGATAAGAGAAAACAATTTCATCGCCATTGCTTAATGGCCCCGTTTTAAATAAATGAGTGTTAAACCTTTAAATTTTTAAGACAATGCTGAAATACGCCAAAGAAATTCTGACCAAAGTGAGCTTCGATGCAAGGTTATTCGAAAAAGAATTGAGAAAGGCCATAAAATCGCTCATGTCGCACGAACGGACGGAATTGGAAATTTGGTGTTATGAAACATTTGGCAATATCTATAAACCAGTCATCAGCAGGTGCTTTAATCAGACCGTTCTTTCCTGATCCTGATTACCGGAATTTAAAAAAGCAATATTCCTCAAGATTCCCTGGTACCTGGCACGCTTTAAAGGCGAATCATGAAATACCTTATTGAATACTTCCTCGGTGATCTCCTGCCACTTGCCAGATGTCAATTGGCGGACTCCATCTGACAAGTGAAATTCGGGCTCTTGATGCGGCTTCGAAAAACGGTTCCATGGACACACTTCCTGGCAGATGTCGCAACCGAATATCCAGCTTCTATAATTGCCTTTAAATTCGTCCGGAATCGATTCCTTCAGTTCAATGGTCAGATAAGAAATACATCGCGATGCATCGAGCGTACGGCCTTCCAAAATCGCTTCCGTAGGGCAGGCATCCATGCATCGTGTGCAACTACCGCAATAATCGCGGATGGGTTTGTCGTATTCGAGTTCCAGATCAACGATTAGTTCGGCCAGGAAAAAGTAACTCCCACTCTGTTTATTGATTAAAAGCGTATTTTTCCCAAGCCAGCCAAGCCCGCTCTTAGCTGCCCATTGCCGCTCCATAACCGGTGCCGAGTCGACAAATGCCCTACCCGCAATGGCGCCAATTTCATTCTGTAAAACTGAAAGAAGCCTGTTGAGTTTTGTCCTGATAACATTATGGTAATCCCTGCCGTAGGCATACCGCGCAATCCGATATGGAGTTTTTAGAATGTTGTCAGGTTCCGGGTAATAGTTATACATCAGGGATACTACGGACTTTGCCCCCGACACCAACTCGGCGGGATTCAGCCGTTTATCAAAATGATTTTCCATCCAGGCCATTTTCCCATGATAACCTCTGGACAGCCAATCAGTCAAATTCTTTTCTTCGGCTCCCAGTTTTTCAGCTTTGGAAATTCCACAAAAATCAAAGCCCAGTTGTTTTGCCTGTTCTTTCAGAAAGTTGGTGTTCTTGGTTATTTCAGAAGGTTTCACATCAGTCAAAAAGGGTACCTGCACGTCCTGGCGGCGGAATACCGAGATGTTTATAGGCCAGGTTGGTGGCCTCACGTCCGCGGTTGGTTCTTTTCAAATACCCTTCCTGGATCAGAAAAGGCTCATATACTTCCTCAATGGTTTCGGCTTCTTCACCGCAGGCCGTAGCAATGGTGGATATCCCTACCGGTCCGCCGTTAAACTTCTCTATGATCGTGCGAAGTATCCGGTTATCCATTTCGTCCAATCCGTGTGCATCGACATCAAGCGCATTCAGCGCCATCTGGGTGATTTCATGTGTTATGGTTCCGTCGCCTTTTATTTGTGCGAAATCCCTGGTCCGGCGAAGCAGATTATTGGCAATACGTGGTGTGCCCCTGCTCCGTTTGGCTAATTCGTCAGCGGCATTTTCTTTAATAGGACATTGTAAAATATTTGCAGACCGCAAAACGATCTTGGTCAGCAACTCTGCATTGTAATACTCCAGTCGTGCATTTATTCCAAAACGTGACCGTAATGGGGATGTGAGTAAGCCGGCCCGTGTTGTAGCTCCGATCAGTGTAAATGGGCTCAGGCCAATTTGTACAGAGCGTGCATTCGGACCGGAATCAAGCATAATATCAATACGGTAATCCTCCATGGCAGAATAGAGATATTCCTCCACGATGGGATTCAGCCGGTGGATTTCATCAATAAACAGAACATCGCCCGGCTCCAGATTGGTGAGCAGGCCTGCCAGGTCACCTGGTTTGTCGAGCACAGGCCCAGAGGTCATTTTCAGATTTGACTTCAGTTCATTGGAAATGATATGGGAAAGCGTTGTTTTTCCAAGGCCAGGAGGACCATGGAGCAGCACGTGGTCCAGCGGTTCGTTGCGCAATACGGCTGCCTAAACAAATATTTTTATATTTTCAATTACCTTTTCCTGACCAAAAAAGTCCGAGAAGCTCTGTGGTCGCAGTGCTTTTTCAAATTCTTTATCTGTAGTATTCAGCCCCTTAGCTTCACCGCTCAGGTAATCTTCTCGCATATTTAATGATTAACTGCTGCTAAGATAGCCGAAAGCCCATTAAAGAAAAACTGATTGAAAT
>JBGSYX010000289.1:0-9018 GCA_041750735.1 Cyclobacteriaceae bacterium | reverse complement strand
AGTATGGCTGCGTCGTGGTCACCGCTGGCACCAGCTATAAAAAGCGCATCCGACATACGATTCAGATTGGCCGAAAAACCCCAGATTTCCAGTAATGGCCTCACTCCATTGGCGGTGCAGGCTTCAAGTAGTTGTGCGTATCTTTCTGCGGCATGGTTTAGATTGAGACCAGGAATTTCGGTAGCCCCTATTGGAGGTGCTGCAATTCTCGGGCAACCTATTTGCGCCAACAGGGCTGTTTCGCGCTTTGCCTGTTCAAGGGCATCGTGGCGTGTGGCTTCATCATCGACGATCCACTTTGGAAAGCTTATTGCATCTTCTATTCGGATACCAAGGTCGGATGCTTTTTTCTTTACATCTTCAGCTTTTCCACCGCCATTGATATAGGTTTCTAAGTCGCGCATCCATATTTCTATGCTGTCATATCCGGCTTTTGATGCAATATCCATTTCACCCATCAATCCGAGTTTCTGACCACTGATGGTGCTGGTATTCAGACAATAGGTAAAATTGGACTTAGCGGGTTTTGGCTTTCCTGCAAAGGAAGGGGTGTTTGCAAAAACCATGGAAGCGCCAAGGGCAGTCATGGATTTTTGAAGCATTTTTCGGCGAGAGTAAGGCATAAGGGTTTCAATTTGCCTCAAATTAGTAAAATGGACTTAAAAAGTTGATTCTGACCTTATAAAATGGAAATCTGGTGAATCAAAATACAAGATAAATGACATTTACCGTACGTATATGATCACGCGAAGGCCGCAATGGAAATCGCAAAGAGTGGGAAGGAACTTTTTTAACCAACTAATTGTACTTTGTTCAGGAACTATTAGTCTATCTTAAATAATCCCAGTACATATTTTCTTTGGCAATGGATTTTTCGGGTTTTAATTCCACACCAAAATCAACAGGATACTTATCCAATCGCGCCGGATCCAGCAAACTCACGCCGGTAATTAGTTCCATTGCACGGGCGAGCATATCCTCGTCAAGTGAGCCAAGTGGGGCATTGAAGTCATCGTTTATTTCAAAATCAGGAGTAAATCCACTAGAGTAGTCTGTCT
The DNA here is from genome assembly GCA_041750735.1 of Cyclobacteriaceae bacterium. GTDB lineage: Bacteria > Bacteroidota > Bacteroidia > Cytophagales > Cyclobacteriaceae > JAAUQL01. The sequence continues at coordinate 7,960 of JBGSYX010000289.1, read as the reverse complement.
CCCAGTTCACGTTGGCAGTTTTTAAAACGATTGGTTGTATAGCCCAATTCGGCCATTGGGTATCCTCTGCCTGTATGGTTATAGACCCAACATATTTTCCGGTAGTGTTTTCCGGTCCAATCAAAACGACTTCCATGTATGGGGCGAGGCAGTTTATAATAAGTTCACTGGCCGAAGCAGTGCTTTTTGTGACAAGGATATACACTTTCGAAAGATTCAGATTCACATCGGGTTTTACAAACCTGGATATAAAGTTTCCAGATGCATCGCCTCCATTTTTCACCAGGTAATCTGTTACGCCTGCATTCCACATGAGCCGCGAAAATATCTCCTGATTATTAACAGAAGCTTCAGGCGCTATCAGGCTGGCAAGAAAAATGGCTGCCTGGACAGATCCTCCCGGATTGTATCGCAGATCCAGCACAAGATTGGTAATGCCGCCGTCTTTGAATTCCTGCATCACGGCAGTGAGGTCTTCGTCATAGTCACTGATAAACTGGTTGTACGAAATATATCCGGTTTTGAATCCTCCAAAATCAATAATCGAATCGAGGTGAATAGGATTTTCGGTTATCACGGTCGCGGCTAAGGATTTATCTTCGATAGCCTGAAGTCTACCGTCCTGGTCAAATTCTCCCAATGTTAGCGAGTAACTGTCAAGTTCGAAAAGGAGTTGTTCGTAGTTGGATCTGTTGAGGACATTGCCATTTATTTTATAAAACATATCACCACGCTTTATTCCTGCGGCCGCTGAAGGTGTACCGGGGATTACGTATTTCACTATGCCCATCACATCGTTTGAGGTACCGGGTACGATAAACAATTTGAACTGATGGCCGAAGGATTTTTCAATACCATTCAGGCTGTTGACCAGTCCTTCATAATCATCGGTGATGAACGACCACCGGTCTGATGTTGTGTAAAGCAGTTTATCGAAATAGACCTTCGGGTCAAATTCATCATTGCGGTCAATGTTATTTGGGATGAAATCATTCCACAGATACATTTCCTTCATGTTGTTGTAGATGAAATCATTGATGGCCAGTGTTTCCGCCGAGGGCTTTATTTCATCTTCATTACAGGAAACAAAACTTACAAACACAACTAACAGTAGCAGTATGCCGACGATTCTCATATTTCCCATGAATAAAAAGCGATTAATGAACGTATAAAACAGAAGTTGAATCGTTTGGTTTTAAAACTAAGCACAAAGGTAATTTATTGTTATGACGCTTCATCAATTCATTCGGTAAATTCAAACTGATAGTGTCTGACTTTTAGCACAACGGAATAGACGCCGAGCGCTAATAGCCCAATCGCCAGCGGGTGAATTGAAAAGAGAATCAAAAAAGTTGCGACGACGATCATCCAGAACATCCAAACCATCATCTTTTCCATGTTTGCTTCTTTCATAAGGTTAATCGAAAAAATGAGCATACCAATACCCGACCCGAATACTACCAGGCCTGCGACATCAAACAGGTTCATGGGAAAAGGATAATATTTTAACAGAAAAATAGATTCAGGGATAAGAATAACGGCTGAAACAATGGCATGAAAAAGCCAAATATTCCCATACGAAAAGGGCAAGTTTCGGGCTAAGGTCAGCTTGTGATAATAAAAGATAACGTATTTGTTCAGCAACGCTACATTGCCTGAAAATGCCAACAATATTCCAGTAGTGAACACCCGCAAATCAAATTCGTCGGTTTGGTACAGCAAGGCCGTGCCAACGATAAGTAGACACGAATACGCTTTCGTCAGGAAAAAGAGGACCGGTTCGTTGCGAAGCACATGTTCTGCAAAGTACAGCGTGGCAGGTCGGGTATATTTGGTGGCGAATAGAAATTGCAGGATAGCTGGCTCGTGTGGCAATGCCGAAAACTTTCGGTAAAGAAGAATGCAAATGATAAGAATAAAACCGGCAATGGCACCAATGACCGAGATGACTGACATCCAAAATCCCTGTGTGCCGGCGAGGTAAAGCAAAAACACACCATATGCCGTGGCTGGAAGGAATAAAAACCACGAAGTGACGAGAAGAGAATAGAGTCTGACAGAAAGTGGCATCAGTGAAAAATTACTTAGAAATTGATTTTCCAGCTTAAAGATTGCAGGGCCAGTAAAAAGCAGGATTTTTACCAGGTACGTAAGCCACAGGCCATAGAGGAAAAACAAAGCAGATGGATAGGAAGCTAAGAAGTTGCCAATGGCCAAATGCTCTTCGCCGCGGACAAATCCAAAAAAGACGAGTAGAATCAGGCCGAAGAAAGCCGCATTTTGCTTGTAGAATTCCACAACAAGTACCCTGACGATGACTTTGGTTACAGGGCTCATTTACAGAGAATGAATGGTTTGGTTTTCCACCAGAAAGCTTCCATTTACATCGATGCCGTACTCGTGCATGTCCTGATGTGATACAAGGATGAAATCGGTGCCATTTACGTGGTACATATCGATGAGTTCCTTGAGTGTTGCGATAGCCGATGTATCGAGAGTATTGAAAGGTTCGTCCAGTAGAATAAGCTGCGGATTGCCAAGAAAAGCCAGGCAAAGCGAAAGCCGTTTGAGCATCCCCGACGAATAGGTGCCCACATGATCATACATATATCTGGAAATACCCAATTTTTCTATGAGGGCATTTGAGCTCACTTCGGATGCGCCTTTGGCTTTTCCAACGAATTGGATCAGGTCATTGGCTGTGAGAAATTCAGGGTATTTTGGTTCTGGTTCGGCGTAGTTTACGACTTTTCTATAGGCTACTTTATTACGGACCGGTGAAAGTTGCGAGTTGAGCAGTACATCGCCCTGAAAAGGAATGAGCCCGGCCACGATTCTCGAAAATGTCGTTTTTCCACTGCCATTAATACCCTTTAGATGGACTATGCCCGGGTTCATTTTTAGAGCGGGCACATCCAAAATGGTCTTGTCGCCATAGCGTTTCACCAGATTTTCTACGCTCAGCATAGTGTTGACATATTGATGGATAAATGATGGTTTTTCAACATGAATTGCACGTCAATAAGAGCGGACACTGGTAGAACCTTCCTCTGGAAAATCTGTCGGCACAGCAAAATCCACATCCTTTTTGGCTACCCACTGACAGCCACGGATCAGGGTTGTTGTGAACCCAACACACGAAAGCGCTTTACTGTCATGTCCTAACACGGTATGAAAAATGCGCCCATTACCATAGGTTATTGTAAAAAGAACGGGTTCGTTGCGACCGGAACCACCTTTTTCTTTTGATGAATAAGCCGTAGCAAGTACTTCCAGGTTTTGGGCCGGGCCACGTAGCATTCCGTACAATTCGTCATCTGTGTGGAGCCACTTTTTTGGGATATCCTTCACAATCGGATGCTCCAAGGAACGCACGTCGATTGCAAACGCGTGTTTTTCCCCATGCTGTCCGCCCGGACCGGGAGCGATATCCCTGATCAATTCATTTTTTTCATTTAAATATAGATACGGCCCCGCTGTTTCATTTCTGTCACCCCAGCCTCCAAGACCGATCATCATGTTGTACTCTTTCCAGTAAGGAAATGCGTTATCAGCAGCATGAATGATGATAAGACCGCCGCCTTCATCGACATACCGCACGAAGTTATTCATGGTGCGTTCAGACCAGTTATCGCCATCATAAAGTAATATCACCACATCGTAGTTGCGGAATTTCGGATTGAACTTGTCCAGACTTTCCCCTTTGAGTGGAGAGGTGGCCACATCGATTGTAAATAGTCCGGAGTCGTGGAGTTGTTTTAGGATGATAGGAGTCCATTCTTTCCAGTTTGGGTGACTTTGACTTTGTCCGTCAATGATGAGAGCATGGACTTTTTCTGACTTTTTTTTCTTTTTACCGAAGGCAAGCGAAGTGTTAAATGACGTGGATATCATAATAAAAAGGGAAGTGGCTATGAGCGTTTTCAAAAAGTATCTTCGCATTTTTCAAATATTAGCAAGAGACCAAAGTTATTAAAGAAAACCTTATTTTTATACCCAAAGGCCTTCACATGGCCTCAATTTTCAAGGCTATATGACGTATCATCTCCTTATTTTCCGTCTGATTTTTCTCTTTACAGCGTTCCTGTGGACTTTCAAAGGAAAGTCACAAGACCTTCGACTTGGAACAATTCATTTTAATGCCACGGGTGCGGAAGTTGCACAGCCATATTTTACCAAAGGTATACTACTATTGCACAACCTCGAATACAATGCGGCACTGCAGGAATTTGAAATGGCGCAATTGCTCGATCCTGATATGGTGATGTCGTACGTGGGCGAGGCGATGTGTTATAATGAAGTTTTTTATCGACAGCAAAATCTGGAAAAGGGGCGGGGGGCGCTTTTTAAATTGGCCGTGAAAAGCCCGGAACGACGCGCTAAAGCGAAAACAGAACTGGAAAAAGATTTCATTATTGCCACGGAGGCATTATTTGGCGAAGAGGTTGATGCGAAAATCAGAAGCGAAAACTATAAAAAGACCATGGCAGAGCTTTACGCCAGGTATCCGGCGGAGGAGGAAGTGGCGGCATTTTACGCGCTTTCAATTTTATCAACATCCCTTTCATCAAAAGAAAACCTCGACTTGGCTGCCAAAGTGCTGACAAAGCTCAACGCCACCAATCCACAGCATCCCGGCGCGTTGAATTACCTCATACGGATTTATGATGATCCAGCCACAGCTTATAAAGCAAGAAAGTTAGCCGATGATTACGTTTTGGTAGCGCCAGATTCAAAGAGTGCGCTGCATACCGCCGGTCATACCTATCTGGCCAATGGCGACTGGGGAAAGCTCGTAAAGTCCAGCGAGGCATCATGGAAACTGTCGGAAGCCTGGGTGAAAAAGAATAAAAAGTCGCTTGAAGATCGCGATTACCATACACTTTGGTGGTTGCAATACGGCTATTTGCAGCTGGGAAAGTATCAGAAAGCGTTGGAATTGTTAAATGATCTACACCTCGCATCGCGATATACTAAGTCACAAAAGATACGCTTTCACCTGGCGATGATCCGAGGACAATATCTGGTGGAATCAGGCACATGGCCTGATGAAATCATATCCATCGAAATTCCGCCAATAGGATTCAGTACCAGTGCGAAAAATATGTGCTTTTTCATCGATGCTATGGCTGCTATGGAAAAAATGGATTTTGCACGTGAGGAATGGTTCCTGAACCAGATGATAGATCAGAGGATGGTTGATAAGGCAAGTGGAGAAGCGTTTAATGATTTTCGGACATGCAGCGAAACGCCTATTGTGAGGCAAAGTGGTCTTGAAGAAGAACTGATACTCGCAGAGGTTTATGAATGGGTTCTGCAAGCCGAAAAAGCATTGTTTTCCGATAAACTCGACGAAGCTGAGCAATTCATAAAGAAAGCTGTTGAACTGGAAGACAAAACAGCCTACCATCCCGGACCACCGGTGATCTTAAAGCCATCACATGAATTGTATGGAGAAATACTTATTGCCAAAGGGAAGTATAAGGAAGCTGTAAGCCAGTTTGATCTCGCACTGCAGCGGGCGCCCAATCGCAGCATCGCCCTTCTTGGTAAATACAAGGCCTTAAAAAAAGCAGGTGAAACCCAGAAAGCGGCCGAAATTCGGCAATTACTGATGAAGAACTGGAGCGATGCCGATGAACTGGCGAAGATAAAGATGGAATAGAAGAAATTTTTTTAGATGGCAAAACCGAAAATTAAAGTCCTCGACACCGGATATGATTCTTTTTTATACGAACAGAAGTTGTTTGAATCACACGGCTATGATTTCGAAATATTCCCTGGAGACAAGGGAGATGTGGAAGGCAAATTGGTATTTGCAGCCGATGCTGACGGATTGTTGATCCGTTGGACGGAGATTGATGATCACTTTTTATCCCGGATGATGAAACTCAAAGCCATAGTTCGCTATGGCGTCGGATACGACAACATCGATTTGGATGCCGTAAACGGAACTTCCGTAAAAGTGGCAAATGTCCGGGGTTATGGAAATCACGCGGTTTCTGATCACGCGCTAATGCTGATGTATGCCTGCAACAGAAAGCTTCCCAAAGGACTGCAGGAAGTAAAATCAAACTTTGGCTCCGCACCTGCTAAAAATATCCTTGAATTCCATGAATGCACCCTGGGGATTATTGGACTTGGCAGGATAGGAGGGACGTTGTGTCGTAAAGCCGTAAACCTATTCAGAAATGTGCTTGCATGCGATCCTTATATTCCGGACGAACGCTTTGTTTCGTTGGGTGCTGCAAAAGTCAGCCTTGAAGAATTGATGCAATTAAGTGACGTCATTTCCATTCATTGCAACCTTACTAATGAAACAACAGGTTTGTTGAATGAGGCGATGTTTTCACGCGCCGAAAAACAACCCATCGTCATCAATACGGCGCGCGGTCCTGTCATCGACCAGGAGGCGCTGCTAAAAGCATTCAAAACCCAGCAGATTTCCAGCGCCGGTATCGATGTTTTCAATACAGAATTAGCGGATGAGTTACCTGACGAAATCCTAAAACACCCTGATATTATTGCCACTGGGCATTATGCGTGGTATTCGGTTAAAGCACATCGCGAATTGCAAAAGCGGGCTGCCGACAATCTCCTCGCACTCTTACAAGGCGATATCCCTGAAGATTGCCTGAATCCCTGACGACTGGACATTGAATCCGCCAAGTCTCCAGAAGGCATTTCGCGGAGATTACAGCCCGATCATTCTCAATGCACTATTTATTCCGGCATCCTTCGACTCCAGTTTGTTAGCAATATGGCGATGAGCCAGGAAAGCAGAAAGATAAACATTCCGTAAAGGGTTGTGATAAACGATACCTTCAAGCCGCCAAAAATCAACGCCGGAGATACATCGCCCGCGGCCTCAATGGCCTGCAAGGCGGAAAATAAACCGATGCTCTGGCCAAAGATCCCACAGACAATGGCAAATATGCCGACTCCCTTGATGTCACTGATCGATAACAGCTGTTTTGCCGGGATATATTTGCCCCGCACAAGCCGGAGGACATTTAGCAACGTGGCTGCAAGGATAATCGCAAGCGACAAAGATAGTACGGACATGAAAAGTATGCCGCCCATGTAGTGAAATTCTGAGAAACTCATGATCTGTTTGTTTAAGTGAAAAATACAGAACTAAGATATTCTACTAGTGAATATGCAAAAAATATATTCGACAGATAGCCCAATATATCATCTACATAGATTTGGCATCTGCATAAACACCATTTACACTGCTGAAAGCTACCAAAAGGTATTGAATATCGTAATTGGTCGATTTTTCCATGATTAATGGCAAATAATCGGCTATTTTGGTTTTATAATGGGTGAAGGTGGAAAATATGATATTCTGAGGTGGGCCGGTCATAAAGACTGGCGGTGGCTTAAGCACCTGATTTTCTGGTTGGCCGTCATGCTATTCTACACCATCTTTTTTGGCTATCAAAATGTGAGCTACAAGGTCACATTCTCTTTCGTAATGGTATTGCTGCCTGTCACGATCATGACTACCTACTTTTTAAATTATCACCTAATACCCAGCTATCTATTTAAAAAGCGCTATCTGAAATTCTTTCTCTATTTCATTTATTCCCTCGTTATTTCCTTTTATATAGAAATGGTGACGGTCATCGCCATTTTCATATTGGTGGCCGAGCTGCATATGGATGTACTTCAGCCGTCTGTAAGGAATGCTCTTTTTCTTATTGCAGGTATGTATGTAGTTGTTTTTCTTGGCATCGCCATAAAGCTCGTGGGTCATTACAACAATAATCAATTGGAAATCCAGCAACTGAAACGCGAAAAAATCGAGACAGAGCTTAAATTCCTGAAGACACAGTTACACCCACATTTTTTGTTCAATACGCTTAACAATCTTTATGCGCTTACACTCGAAAAATCGGATAAGGCAGCTGATGTTGTTTTAAAACTCAGCGAGTTGCTGGATTATGTATTGTAT
>JBGSYX010000288.1:0-3323 GCA_041750735.1 Cyclobacteriaceae bacterium | reverse complement strand
GGAACCAACGGGCCGTTTGACTACAATCTCAAGCCCCCGTTCGACGTAATAAATTTCGCTTCCGCGCGATTCTTAGCCACTAACAATTTTTCCATTGGGAATATCACTTCCTGGAGTTTTGAACCAACGCCAAACCAGAATATGAAATGGTACTATACATTCCAAGGCGATGGTGAAATGTCGAAGGTAGTTCTTGATGCCGGCAGTGGCGCTGTGATCAGGTAAGGTAAAAAGTAATCATTATTGTTGGCTGTTCCCCCACTCAATTTGTCAATAAGTCAAAGCTTAATTGATAACTCTAAATGCCCACCAAGCCCAAGTTCGATTATCTTTTGAAGTGTCGAGATACGAGCTTCCTTGACATTATTCTCAATCTTTGAAATATACGATTTAGTTGTTCCAACTTTCTCTGCAAGCTCTTCTTGAGTCAATCCCTTTTGAAGTCGGGCTTCATAAAGAAGGACTCCGATTTTAAAGTTCTCATAGCCTGCTTCAAGCTTGTCACGCTTGGCTGTTCCTTTTTTTCCGTAATGCTTGTCTTTGAATTGGTCAAGTGTAGTGACATTACTTTTTTTCGCTTTCATATTCCTCCTTTATTTTTAGTGCTTTCTCAATTTCCTTTTTTGGCGTCTTTTGTGTTTTCTTTTGAAATCCATTTACTAAAACAACCAACCGTCCCTGGTCGAAGAAACAGAATATTCGGAAAATGTCGCTTCCATGTTGAATTCGGATTTCAAATAATCCGTCTGTGTTCTCAAGATGTTTCAAATAGGTTTCAGGAACCCTGTGAAGTTCTTCGATTAAGTCAAAAGTCCAGATAATTTTATCTTTTACCTTTTGCTTTTGTTCTATGAAGAAGTCATCAAAGTAACTTTTATAGAAAATAATCGTCCGCTGCTTCTTTCTTTTGTCCACTTGGCAAATATAGGAAATGTTGTCCTAAAGTGAAACTTTGAAGTACGTTTTTTGCTGGATTATAATCGGTTACTTCACCTCTATCGATGGAGATGGAAGGCTTCAGGCAAAGTTTGGCTGCTGCACGTTCAGAATCTACTTTGTATGTCTGTCCTTTGTCCCAGGTAGTAAGTAGTCCGTCTTTTGCTAATTTTAAATTGCTTGTAACAAGTATGTCAGCGTACTGAAAAACATAAATGAAAAAAGCATTCCGCTCCAAAGTCGAATTACTACTTTGTTCCAAAAGTAAGTCAGTCCATCATCTTCTTTTTCTTTTTTGAATTTGTCCCCCAGTCCTGAAGTCCTAAGCCATTGAACAATCGCATAAGTTGAAATCAGTGTCCCTATTGGTTTTAGGATTTCAAATAATCCCAACTCAAAAAACACCAAAATGTATCCAACGAGAAACAATAAAAACCCGATGTAAAAAATCAGTCTTGGTTTAGTTGTCATTTATTTGTCTGTCCCTTTTTGCGCAGTTACCCACAACAAAATACTACACGTAGTTGCTGAGCATCACCGGCATCACGAGCATCAGGATATCTTCATTCGCATCGGTATCCTTTGGCACCACCAGTCCGGCGCGGTTTGGTTCTGAGAGTTTCAGGCTTATTTCCTTACTGTCGATGTTGCTGAGCAATTCGATCAGAAGGCGCGCGTTGAAGCCGATTTCGATGTCTTCGCCGTCGTGCTCGCACGATAGCCGCTCGTTGGCCTCATTGGAAAAATCGAGGTCTTCGGCTGATATCTGAATCTCACTTCCCGTTATCTTCACTCGCACCTGGTTGGTGGATTTATTGGCATAGATTGCTATCCGCTTCAAAGAATTCAATAACTCCAGCCTGGCGATGGTCATGGTATTTTCATTGTTCAGCGGAATCACATTCTGATAGTCCGGGTAGCGCTCATCGATGAGCCGGCAGATCATCTTGATATTATTGAAATGAAAGTAGGCATTGGATTTATTAAACTCCATGACCACGTTTGAATTTTCCGACGGAAGGGTAGTTTTCAAAAGATTTAACGCTTTGCGCGGAATGATGATGGAATGTTCGTTTTCCGATGCCACGTCCACGCGCCGGTATCTTATAAGCCTGTGCCCGTCGGTAGCTACAAAGGTGGCATTGGTCGGTGAAAGCTGGCAATACACGCCGGTCATGGCCAGGCGAAGTTCGTCGTTGCTGGTGGCGAATATGGTATTGCTGATGGCGCTTCCTAAGATGTGTGATGAAATATCCACACTAACACCATTGGTCACCTCGGGCATCTTTGGATAATCCATCGCATTTTCACCGGCAAGTTTATACCTTCCTGTATCACTGCTCAACTCGATGGAGTAGGTATCCTCGTTGATCGAAAAGGTTATCGGCTGCTCCGGAAGGTTTTTCAAGGTTTCCATGAGGATTTTAGCAGGTACGGCTATACTTCCGTTTTCTTTTGCTTCCACATCCAGCTCAGTGATCATAGAGGTCTGGAGGTCGGAGGCGGTGACAATAAGCCGGCTGTTTTCTATTTCGAACAGAAAATTTTCGAGAATTGGTACCACCGGGTTGGTAGTAACGACACCATTGATGTGGTTTAGCTCTTTAAGCAGTGCTGAGGACGATACAATAAACTTCATTAAGATTGATTTTAATATTAAATAAAAATCAGGATAAACTCATTTGTCACACTTTTTCGAAGCAGTTTACGGATGGAAAATCACAGCCGAAAACTTCAAAACCGGACATTCACAAAAGATTCCGTGATTATTTCTTAGCTTCGCAATTTAAACGCATTTTCGAAAAAAACCTTTTTATTTCTCATCACATGCAAGAATTTTTTGACGCTGTTGACTACATCAGAACCAAGTACAAAGGGACTCCACACTATGGGATAATTCTAGGCACCGGCCTGGGAAAACTGGTTGCTGAAATCGATATAGAATGTACAATACCCTATGATGCAATACCACATTTCCCGGTGTCAACGGTAGAAAGCCACCATGGAAAACTTATCTTCGGAACGATCGCCGGTAAGCCGGTTGTAGTAATGCAGGGTCGATTTCATTATTACGAAGGATACAGCGCGCGGCAAATCACATTTCCCGTAAGGGTAATGAAGCTTCTGGGTATAGAGAAGCTTTTTATTTCCAATGCCTGCGGCGGAGTAAATCCTGATCATGGAGTCGGTGAACTGATGATCATCAGCGACCATATCAATCTGCATCCGGACAATCCATTGCGCGGCCCTAACCTGGACGAATTTGGTCCGCGTTTCCCTGATATGAGTGAGCCTTATGACAGGGCTATGATCAGCCAGGCACAGCAAATTGCAGCTCGAAATGGAATAAAAATCCATACCGGCGTTTATGCGAGCGTCACCGGACC
>JBGSYX010000287.1:0-1975 GCA_041750735.1 Cyclobacteriaceae bacterium | reverse complement strand
GATGTGCAACACACCATCCCAGCGTCTGAAGGTCAGTTTTGCGGACATGGCCTTGTCGAAAGTGTATGCTTGTACAAGTAATATCGTTACGGAAACGATGACAAACCTGTCGAGTTAGAATGTAAAAAGCCCGATCGCAGCTGGTCAGGAGTGTGCACGGTCAAATAAAACGAGTCTAATATAGGGCTAAGTCAGTTCCAGAATCATAAAATTCTGATCTATAAGCACAAAAACAGGGATTAAGGCAACTATGAAGCGTGAATTTGCATATGTGACATTAGCTATTTTGCCGTTCGTACTGACTGCAATGGTCTCTACCTGTAAAACCACTCGACGGCACACAGAGAATTCTTCTGTTCCGACACCAACGGCGGTGCCATCGACCGTCACCATAGCTTCAAAGTTGCCCGTTGCCAAGAACGGCTGGATCAATATCACCAAAGAAAATGGTCTTGCTGACAATCGGATTTTTAAAATTTTAGTCGCAGGATCATCTGTTTATGTGGCGACAGGAGAAGGATTGTCGGTTTCCAGCGATCAGGGTGCTAGTTGGGCCAATTATGGTCTGCGTGAAGGCGTTGGCACAGGAGATAGCTACAATAAGTATAATGTGTATGATGTTAAAGTGTTAGGTGATACCATTTATGCAGCAACCAGTTGTGGTCTAGCCATATCAAAAGACAATGGCAAGACATGGATAAATAAAACAGTAACTGATGGTTTAGGTGACAATTACATAGAAGGCATTCATGTCACTTCTGCAATGATCTATGCTGGTACGGCGTTCGGGTTATCCATCTCGGAAGATAGTGGGAAAAGCTGGAGAAATTTTAATGACTCAAAATATTTGCCATCGGTCATGATAAATTCGCTTTTTGCTGATGATAGCATTATCATTATCACGACGTTATTCGATGGCTCTAGGGGTGGGATTTCGATTTCGAGAGATCGCGGTGTAACATGGACCATACTAACTTCCAATCAAGGAATAAGTGTGGGACAAATGATGGATTCTTTTCGTGATGGCATGAATATTTATGTGGCTGGATCGAATGGACTGGCAATATCAAACGATGATGGCAAATCATGGAATAATTTAAATAGGAACAATGGTCTCAAGTCTGATTTTGTGCGAGGGGTCCGTGCTGCAGGGCTCAAAATATATGCAGCCACGGATGCGGGGCTTGCCTTCTCTTCCGATGGAGGTAAATCCTGGAAAAACATCACAATGACAGATGGAATTGTATCTAATGATTTAAAAACCGTCGCTATATATGACAATAAAATTTATCTGGGTTCAAGTAGCGGCATATCCATACTTGCCGATCAAACTTCGTCTATTGCTCCTTAGGGCTCGTCCAAAAATAACCTAGAAGGTCCTACCGCATCTCTGTTATTGTTATCGTATGTTAACAGAAAAATAAAAAATGATTCGACGGAAATTGGCTGAACTCTTTTGTCTTGTTTTTCAATTTTATCACCTCGTCGATTTGTTATATCGCATTCATTATTTTCGCCTCTCGTATCATTATTCTCATGTTGAAACCTAAAATAGCGCGCTGGCCGCACCTCACCATTGTTGCAACACTCCTCACCTGCGGCTGGCCCAAACCATACAGCGATGATTTCAATGTTCCAATTGATCCCTCCACTCGGGCCCGCTCTCGCTTTATCGGAAGCTCTTTCTTTCGCGAGTCTACCCATCCGGCCTTGTCCTTCGGAGCAATTTCTACGTTCTTCACACCAATTTTCTTCGCTTTTTTGATATTGCCCAGACTTTATCCACCATGATCGGACCCATATGTTTTGGGGAGCTTTGCCAAGAACATCTTTGTGTTGTTTTGTGATTCTATTCAAAATTCAGATGAATCCGCTACCGGCCAAGGGATTCATGGCCGGCCTGATTGGGCAGGATCAGAGCTCCCGGCAGCGGATCGAAAATGGAACTTACCCGGATATGGACGAAAGCAAAGGG
>JBGSYX010000286.1:0-12551 GCA_041750735.1 Cyclobacteriaceae bacterium | reverse complement strand
GCGAAGGAGAGCAAGACAACTCGTTGGTCGGTTTTCCATGTTAATAGAGTTAAAGTGTGTACTTTAAATCTACCAACTGTTTCACCTCCCTGCCCCAAAATAACGGTTTAGTTCAACAAACATATAGAGGCCATTGATCGACCCGGCATATATTTTATCATTATACAGTGTCATGGCATAGCGGTTAAACTCCACATCGGTAACAATCGGCACTGGATCTTCGGTTGACTTCGGGATAATAAAAAGACCATTTTCAGTAGCAACCCATAAATTCTTAAACCGGTCTTGTTCAATATCCACGCAAAACGGCTTACCAAAGATTTTAGTCAGCTTTGACTCCGGATGCGATTGGATTCTAAGGACCCCATTGTCTGTAGCCAGATAAAGCCAATTGTCACCAACAAATAGCTCTCTTATACGAACTCCTACCTCAGCTATTTTTCTGACGTTCGAGCCATTGTACGAAAACAAAATTCCTTCATAGGTGGAGAAATACAACAGTGAATCAAAAACTTCCAGATCGGAGTAATCAAAACCTTTGTGGATGGGATATAGGTTGTACTGCACTTGAAGTTCATTAATGGAATTGGTGTTTAATGAAAAAACCTTGTCCTGCCACTCTATCAGTTTTCTTGAATGTCCGGCAAATACATTTTGGCCCGATATGATCAACTTGACTGAATCCGTGGATATTACCCTGTACAATTCATCCGTGCAAATATAATATTGCCCCTTGATCTGAACGAAATGCCCGTTTGAATAAGGAGGAAATCCTTGCCTGAGTGTATCATTGACAAAAATTCCGGAATAGGTGGAGATAACCTTCATATTCTCATCCATGTATACATGCCGTACAGATGTATTAGGATAGAGTATGCTAAAATGCGGCCTGATTTCATATTCAAATAAGGAACCGCCTACCGAAACGAAGAGATGGTTGTTTTGCTCAACAATAGTACAGTTTACCAGGCTTTTTTGTGGAATCAGATAGGCTAAGTTCATTGTCTCCTTACGGTATTCCTCAGGAACAAATTCTGATTCATAAAAACCATTGTTGAAGAACACAAAACTTTTCCCAAATTCTAGATTTACTTTTTTCCAACCTTTCTTTTCAAGAGCATACAATCCGTCACCCGTTTTAGCATAAATTTTTTCATTGGCCTTAAGCACATTCCTTACCGGGCTTTCAAACCAATGCTTCTGAACAAACACAGTATCCTGTGCAGATAAACGCCAGGGAATGAAAATTAAGAGGAATAAATGAAGGCGGGAAAAAGACATCCGGGAAAATTACAATTGAAAATAACAGTTGGAATGAAAAAAAACAACTTTGTAATTTTTTTTTAACTCAAACTAATTGATATAAAAACGCAAAATCCAAGTTTTGCGTCGCAATTGAAATGTTATAATGATAGGCAGTAAGTTGATCTATTTGTTAGCCATTACTTTAAGCCTGGGCAGCAACCTGGCGTTCGGTTCCTTTCTTAGTCAAGATGAAGCTGAGCGCATTGAGAGTTGTTTATTATCTGTATATGGTAAAAATTCAGAATTCCCAAGAAGGTTTATCTATAGCATTGTGGATTTGAATGATGATGGAAAAGAGGAATATCTGATCGGATTAATGGGTCCTGACTTTTGCGGAACCGGCGGCTGTACCATGCTTATACTTAGTAAGGATTTGAAGGTAATATCCAAAATTACACTGGTTAATTACCCGATTTATATCAGCGGGGAAGCGTCAGGCGATACGACGAAAGGTTATAAAAATATTTATCTGAGAACCGGGCATGTCGGTTATGTGAAATTGGTTTGGAATGGGGAAACGTACCCAAAAAATCCTTCGATCGAGCCAACCGTTCCTGAATCTTATATCTCAGGGAAAAAGGAATATCTCAAAGCAGAAGATGACCCGGCCTTTGAGTTTTAATCATCATTTCCATCTCAACAAAAGCTTTTCAACAATTACTAACCATAAACTTTACAATCATAAAAAAAATCTATTTAATCCTGTCTGCTTCTTTGTTGGCAGTTACCACCTTTGCACAAGTGGAACTAAAACCAGCTATTGGTTTTAATATCACTAACGTTTCAAAAGATCCTGACACAGGCAAGGCCAATGGTCAGGCTGGTTTCCAGATTGGTGTAAGCGCACTTATTGGAGATAAATTCTATGTAGATCCCGGAATATTTTGGGTAAAGAAAAGTACTCAATTTGTTGCGGAAGGAACCACACCCACTGAACTCGACCTGGATATGAGCGGAATCAGAATTCCAGTGGCTATCGGGTATCACCTCTTGGGTCATGAAGAAACCACAGCAGCATTACGAATTTTAGGTGGCGCTTCTGCATTTTTTGTAACAAGCGTGGATACAGAAGGAGCGGATAAAGAAGACTTTAACAGTCCTTCCTGGGGTGTATTTGCAGGAGCAGGCCTGGACGTCTGGATCCTTTTCCTCGATGTGAAATACGAATGGTCATTGACAGATGTGGCCAGTATTACTGATTTTGATATCGGAAAACATAAAGGATTCTACACCAATGCCGGTGTAAGGATAAAGTTTTAAAATATCCTCAAATAGTGCCTATGTAGAATTGCGTAAGCCTTTCTTCTTAGGCACTTTAAAAAGTTTAATAAGCCAATACAGGTTTAATGCCAAATCTCCTTTCTATTCACGGCATTCTGCCGTATCTCATGATATTTTAATCAAATAACTAAAATAAAAAAACATCAATTATGAAATCAACAAAACTCTTATCGCTTTTAATATTTTTCATAATAACAGGTTTTTCTAAAAGTAACATTGCTTATGCACAGGATGGTGTCCCACCAGAAGTTAATTCCATCGTAAAGATGAATCTGGAAGAAGCGCAATCCAAACTTACGAACCTGGGTTATGAAATCTGTGCATCGAGTCTGTTCGGCAAAAAGCAGGACTGGTTCAATGAATCAACCCAAAATTGTGTTACTGTAAAATTTGATAAGAAAAAAATTATTACCGAAGTACTGCTAAATCCTGCAAACTCAGAATGTCAGCAAGGATTGGAAGCCTCCCGAAAAGTGTGGGAAAAGTACCACGATGGCCAGGCGCCTGTAAATACTGCAAAACTAGATGAGGAGCGCAAAAAATTGGTCGATCAAGGATTTAAAGTTTCGTACTGGGTAAACGAAGTTTCTCCAGGACGTAATTCAGAATACTGGGTGAACGAAACAACTCAAAAAACCATGTTTATTGTCTGGGAAATTCAAGGCAATAAATGGGTAATGACCGAAAAGACCGATTATGAATATGGTAAAAACCCAGCTCCTTCACGTAAATAAAACCCAATATTGCATATAGCTTATGGTGGGCTTCGCACTAATAGTCAGGCTTCCGGTTTCTAAACGAGTCAGTCCAAGGCAGACAAGGATTTGCTGCGAAAACCGCCAAAGGCCCTATTGTAGGCATCAGCATGAATTTATATTAAAAAGATTATTCCGACCCACAGGTTTTATTATAGTCTTTATTCTTTGTACTTGTAACCTTTTTGCCCAGGATGGTCATTACTGGACAGAGCAACAGGGAACGAATTCTGCTTTTTTAAATGGTTCGGTTATTGGCAGTGTAGATGATTTGGGTGCTGTATTTTATAATCCGGCCAGGTTGGCGCAGACTGGCACTCCTACCCTCGCACTGAGCGGAAAAATATATGCGCTCAATTCGCTATTGATAAAGGATGGCGCCGGCGACGGCAAAGATTTAAAACAATCAAAATTCGGAGGGGCCCCAAGTATGTTTGCGGGAACACTTAACTTCTATTTCTTACCAAATCACTTTTTTGCCTATTCGTTTTTTATCAGGCATCAATTCTCTACAAATTATTTCATTTACAAGGACGATGTCGGAGATCTCATCGATATATGGCCTGGAGATGAAATGTACGGCGGTCAGTTAGGTTTTCAGAAAAATTTGACTGAAGAATGGATAGGATTGAGTTGGGCATATCCGGTAAACGATACCTGGAGTGTGGGTATTTCCAATTTTCTTACCATTAGGAATCAAAATGAGTTTATTGGCAGGGAATTACAGATCTATTCACCATCAGATGAAATGGCCATATTTGAGAAATCTCATCAAATAGGGTACAAAACACTGGGTATCTTATGGAAACTATCCCTCGCATATAATACACCCAGGCTTACGGCGGGCTTAACCATAACCACACCCAAAGTCACCCTGAATGGAAATGGTAATACCTTGTATCGGAACTTTTACGATGGACCCAAAGAAATTGGTAACTCAAAACTCAAGGATATTTATGTGAGTGATCAGCAACTCGATTTGAATGCACGGCACAAATCACCACTTTCGATTGGGTTTGGCACCGGAATCAACCTCGGAAAAAGTAGGCTGCACCTGAGCGGAGAGTGGTTTAGCTCTATTGCTGAATACGAAAATGTCGCCGCTGATCCATTTGCTGGCCAAAGCGATCGGGTGGTTTATGAATTCAAAATGGTTGAAAAACTAAATGTTGTTTTCAATGCGGGTTTGGGATACGAATTACACGCTAGCGATAAGTATTCATTGTTTGGCAGCTTTGCTACAGATTTTTCTGCTGTACAACCCGAAATAAACCAATATCCCCAAAATGACGAAATTTCCCATGGTTCGTTGATCAAGGCTGACATTTACCATCTCGGGGGAGGCATTCTTATGAAAACTAAATTGCTCGAAATCACCACCGGTTTGACCTATTCATTCGCCAATCAATTGATTGAACGGCCATTCAATTTCCCGGGCAACGAAGAAGATATTAACAGTGATCCGGGTGAATCCGAACTACAGCTTTCGAGGTGGAAATTTATACTTGGTTTTAGTTTTCACCTGGCAGAAGATAAGCTTGAAGTTGAATTCAAATGAAAAGACATTTTAATTATAAACTGATGATATACAAGAACAATATAGGGCTTATAAATATATGATTATGGGACTGATCGATTTTATACGACAATTGCTTAAGCAGTCGATATTCACTGCGAAGCTTTCGGCGGTATTGATCTTTATTTTATCTAGCTGTTATCCTATCTCTGTCACCAGAATGAAATGGCGGATAAAGTGGGATAAGGATATGGAAGCCGGAAAAGAACGATATATGACGTCAAAAATGGAGCGCAAGGAGCAAAGGCCTCCTAACGTCATCATTCTCCTTGCGGATGACCTCGGAAAATATGAGGTTTCTGCATACGGGGCCACACATATCTCTACTCCTAATATTGATCAACTCGGCAAAGAGGGGGTCATTTTTAAGGAAGGTTATGTGAGCGCTCCTACCTGTGCCCCATCCAGAGCAGGTATCATGACCGGGCGCGTCCAAAACCGGTTTGGATTCGAAACCCAGATAATGGAGTTTTATCCAACCAATATGATCGAATACCTTTCGGGTAAATACATGGTAAAAACGGGTGATTTTGTACTTGATACTAAGCCGGAATATCCATCAGAATGGCAGGTGATAAAACAAGGTGTTCCTCCTACGGAAATCAACCTGGCAGAATTGCTGAAAAAATATGATTACCATACCGGCATTACCGGAAAATGGCATCTGGGCGCTTCCAAACATCAATTGCCGATAAACCGAGGCTTCGATTACCAGTATGGGTTTAACGGCGCATTTTCCTTATATACTCCCGAGCAGGAATGGAACAAAGTGATTCACTATGTTCAGGAATCATTCAGTTCCCAGTTTCAATGGAACAGCGGAAGATATGGGGAAGGAGCCATTACAGAAAACGGTAAGGAAATCCGCGAAGAGCAATACCTGACTTTTGCCATTCGCGATAAGGCGATCAATTACATCAAAGAAAACAAGGATCAACCATTTTTCCTCTATTGCCCGTTCTCCGCGCCCCATGTTCCTTTTCAGGCACCTGTGGAATATTATTGCCGCTACCTGGACGTAGAAGATGAAGATAAGAGGGTGTACTACGCCATGATCTCGGCGTTGGATGATGCCATTGGTGAAATTCACAATACGATCAAAGAGCTGGGACTGGAAGAAAATACCATGATCTTCCTGCTTAGTGACAACGGTGGGGCCTCATACACGGGCGTTACTGACAATGGTCCACTGAAGGGCGGAAAACTAACTCAGTTTGAAGGTGGGATCAACGTACCCTTCATGATGAAATGGAAAGGGAAAATCCCCGAAGGAATCCAGTATGACTATCCTGTTTTATCCACGGATATTTTTACCACAGTCGTGGAAAACATAGGAGGCGTACTGCCGGCAGACCGGACTTACGATGGGGTAAATCTGGTGCCATATGTTACCGGCATCCAATCCGGCCGGCCTCATCAACAAATGTTTTGGCGTGCAGATCACATATGGGCCATCCGTGACGGAGACTACAAACTTATTCTTAGTACAAGAGATGGTTGGGCAGAATTATATGATCTGAAAACAGATAAATCCGAAACCATTAACCTGAAAGACAAAATGCCTGAGTTGCATGATGTATTGTTAAAAAAACATCAGGAATGGCAGGAAGAATTACCCGAAAAGCCCATGTGGCCCAGGGTGATGGATCACAAATTTTTACTGGATGGAAAAGAATATTTATTCCCTGCATAAGCTATGACGATGAAGAAATATCTTACTACTCTACTGGTTTTTTTGATATCGCTACCCATACTTGCACAGCAGCCAAAACTACACCTGAAAGTTTTTGGAGGATACAATACACATGTATTCGTTTACAAGGAGCTTGAAAAATCCACGGACATCATTCACGGTTGGCAGGCAGGTTTTGGATTCCGGATAACACAAAAAAAGTTTATGGCCGAGGCAGATTTTCTGTTTTTACGAAATAGTGTGATCGTACCACTACCCGATTCTATTGCTCCGGATGAATTCAACAAATTTGAGTTCAAGCTCAAATCATTTGAATTGCCGCTGAAAGTCGGTTTTGTGCCGATAAAAACTCCATTGTACAAGTGGTATTGCTATACAGGTTTTAGCATGAGATTCAATACAAAAGGTGTCATTAATATAGAAGGTGAAGAATATAAATTCAAGCCAAAGGAAGTCGGCCTGGCAAATCCGAATATCGACTGGATCATTGGTACGCAAATGGATATTGGTTGGCTGAATCTGGATTTGATGTACGGAATCGGAGTAACTAACTCACTACGGGAAAATATCAGGACTAATTCACATGAACTTCAACTGAGTGCCGGGATTATATTTTAAGACTTGGAAATTAGATTAACAAAAGTATAAACAGAAAATTCATGACCACGGAAAATTCATTACTAAACATGACCGCCAGGTTGATCACCGCCACCCTTATTGTGGTGGTAATGGTAATCGGGAAATCTTTTTTGATACCACTTGCCTGGGCAGTGCTTATTGGGATGGCCAGCTACCAGTTTTTGAATATGGTGGAGCATAGAACATTTCTAACCCGTAGCTCCATAAACGCCATTTTTTTAGTCAGCATACTTGTGATCCTTATATTAATTGGATATTTCTTTTATATCGAATTGAGCCATATTTTCAATGATCTTCCCAGTCTAGCCGATACGATTTCACTAAGATTGCATGAAATAGCTTTACAATTAAAACAATACGGCATTGTTGTGCCCGAGCATGTGGATCAGTCATACATAAGTGATTGGGTCTCGCAACATAATGACATCATAATGGAATTTATATCTGGGATAGGCCTGAACATCTGGAATATCATTCTCATCATGTTCTATATGTTTTTCCTGCTGTACTACAGGGATTTGGTGATTCAATTTTATTTGAAAAAGTTTAAAAGTCAGGAAAGAATTGATCTGGCCAAAGACCGCTTCGAGAAATCTTTGGCATTGGTACGCGGGTACATCTATGGTATCGCCATGATCACGCTTGTTTCTGCCGTGATGAATTACGTGGTTTTGTTGGTCTTTGGTCTAAAGTTCGCACTGTTCTGGGCTGCTTTTCTTGCTATTCTCAACCTTGTGCCCTTTATAGGGAATATTATTGGCATGCTTTCAATTTTGCTTTTTGCATTTATAACCAAAGACAATGCTCTGGTTCCTTTGCTAATAATAGGTTCGCTTTTCATTATGAATTTTCTTCAGGATAATGTAGTTCGGCCTTTGATAGTAGGCGATAAACTAAAACTCAATGCATTTGCAGTGTTCATCGCCATAATTATTGGCGGCATGATCTGGGGCGTTTCAGGAATGATTCTTTTCATTCCAATTGTTGGAATAGCTAAAATTATTCTTGAAAGCAAAGAGGAAAATGGAGCCTATGCTATATTATTTTCAGAGTTGCCAAAAACCCCTAAAAAATCTAAAAAGCAGAAGGTCGAAAAAGATGAGAATTTAGACTGATTTATACATAATAATTCCACCTGGAAAAATTTCTAATCATAACACTGATCGCATTTTATCTGCAGGCTGTCGTACCCGGTTTCTCACTTTTAGTGCTTGTTCGTGTAATTACTCTCTATAATCCAATACTATGCTGTCGCGAAGGGTGTTTTTTTGAGACAGCTCTTTTTTGAAAAGTCACTTTAGATTGCTCATTTTCGGATCAATTTATAATTCCACGATAAAGTTAACTGGGAAGTGCCTTTCTAATTTTGCAGATCAAGCAAATATTATCAAAGTAAACTTCCACCCTTGAAAAATTTCGTTCTAACCTCAACTTTGAAGGTATTTGTAGACATCTGTAACATTGAATATTACCGCCAAGAACTAATTATTTGTCATTTTCCTTGCTTTTTAAAATTAAAATATAGTACATTCATCCATATATAGTTAAATATATAACATACCAACCAATACCATTAAAATGAACCAATCCACACTAAGCGCCACGCTGAAGGGGCTTATTGGCCATTTGGTTGTAGAAAATAAAGATGGGAAGCGCAATCTTGAATTACTACACCGGTCACTCGCCAAAACCTCTTTCAAAGAAAGCGTCAACAATCTGAAAAGCAATGAATTCAAATTCGAAAAGTCGAATTTGTTTTTTGCTGAGAAAATTTCAGCATCAAGGTCCAAGGCACTGGACTTATTAGCTGCCAAAAAACTCAAGGAAGGCAAAGAACCGGAATACAAGGTATTTGTGAGGGAGGTGCCATTGAGGGAGCAATTGTTGTTTGGTTCTGTCCCGGCGTGGGCTGCCGGTGCCAAAAACGATCATACAATCGGCCCATTTCAAAATAAGGATGGCAGACAGTTTTGGTTTGATTTTTTCGCGATTGAAAAACTCATATCTCTTTATATCCAGGGCGTTAACGAGCCCGTATTGCTTTTTAAAATTAAACAGGGCAGACAAACCCAGAGTACTGCTGTTAAAGCACTCCCTATAAGCCGTCGCATAACATACAATCTAAACCCCGGTTCGATATGGATAAACAGTAAA
This sequence comes from Cyclobacteriaceae bacterium, assembly GCA_041750735.1. GTDB lineage: Bacteria > Bacteroidota > Bacteroidia > Cytophagales > Cyclobacteriaceae > JAAUQL01. Next base: position 3,148 of record JBGSYX010000286.1, on the reverse strand, counting down.
TACATAGTGACAACTGCACCCACAGGCACCTACACTGGTCTTAAGATAAGTGGCGGCAAAGTAAGCCTGAGCAAATTGCCGCAAGTGGTCAACGACAAATTGACGGTGCCAGCGGATACTACAATTTCTGTAGATCTAAATTTGAACCAACCAGAAGTGGCTGATTCAAACACTACCAGCGCTTACGGTGTGGACGCGCGGAACATGCAAATAGAATTGCCGAAGACTTTTAAATTCAATTTCACTTCATCAGGTGGAAATATCCTCGATGTCGGAAGATCCAGTCTGCAACTGTATGGTCAGTCGATGGATTTTACCTGGAATAATGAGTCAGCTCCCATATTCGATTCGCAATTACAACGCATCCTGATTCCATTAATCACCCAAGAACTGGAATTTAATGTAATTGCAAGTAAATCTCCATTTAACCTGGTAAATCATCAAGCGGCGATAAGTAAAAACTCCTGGGCGCTCGAAGTTGCTGCAATCGATGTTCTGCAACCACTGGAGGCATCAGGCATAGGATCATTGGTTGTGCAATGCAATGTAGGCCTTAATTGTTCCTGGCAGGGAATATCCGGTGGTGTATATTATCTGGCATCTCCTATATTCATGGCCATTCCAGGTCAATTTATGCTGGCCGATTTTTCATCAACCAACCAGCAAATTACCCAGCGATTAAACCTTTGGAAAGACGAATTGAATCCATTTGGCTCTACTGTTGATCTTAAGTTTAATTCTTCAGCACCTTTCTTTTATGTGAGCAATGCCAATGGCACTGAATTGTTGATGATGTTTACCAATGCAGATTTCCGGATAGATCGTCCAGTAAAAGTTAACGGAGAACCACCCGAGGTCAGGTCATTAAATTCGCTGTTGTTAATTGCGGCAAGTGCGGCCACGAGGCTCATTTATCTGCTGGATGACAATCTGATTCAGGATAATGCGAAATTGAACAACCAGGACCCAATTGTGCCAAAAGTCATGGCGCTGGCGTTAAAAAATGCGCTCTTTAAAGTCACCCAACCCAACGGCTGTATTCTCTTCGGCACACTTTCCGAAGATTTTACCAAAATAAACCAGGGATTTCTATTTCTTACTTTTGGATTGTTCGCCTACATCCCAACCCTTCCTGATCCATATGCCGCTAATCTCGGCGTCCTCAGACAGCAGTTCCGGGGTGTTCGCGATTCCAGTTTCAATACAGCTGCCGGTGTCGCCGTAAGCAGCATCAATGCGTGGTTGGTGTGCCGGGTGTATTGGACTGCCTCCGAAGAAATAGAAGATATAGACCATGTGGAAGTATCATTTCATTTTGCCCCTCTTAGCAATCAGTTTGGGGGTATTTCACTGGAGGTGGAAGCCAATGAAGATCAGGAAAGTATACCGGCAGCATCAGGTGATTCATCCGTTGCTGCTTCATCCAGTATTTCTGTACAACCAAATTCCAATCCTGCGATTTCAAGCATCAGTCAAGGCGTGGCAGCAATGAACAGAAGTGCGGAATTTGTCAACGCTAATTTTACGACCGGTGTAGCCACTGCCTCTTCCTCAGTGCCGGCCAGCGATTCAAAACCTTTGCCGGATTATGAAGGTCAGTGGAACAATCTAACTGATCGATTCCAACGCAGCTTATTTGCATTACTCGATGTCAGCACCAATGCGGATTTGTATGGCATCAGTTTTAATTTATTCTCTGGGAGGGACAGCTTCATCGCAACGCATGCGGTGGTGAATCCGGTCGCTGGTCAGTTTCCAATTCAGGTGAAAGGCATGGACGTAGTAAGCCAGGGATTAAATGTGAAGGCATTTACAGTACCACAAATATCCTGGGAGCCTACACTGAATCTCACCAAGCCAGCCTTAACTGCCGATCCGCATGAAGGGCCAAATTATTACCCCAATGACGGCGGGCCCATGCAGATAGTCAACAACAGTGACGAAGAAGTCGTGCTGGCTCCTATACCATATAATCAGTTTCTGGCTGATAATATGGAAAACAATGAAGATTTTGCAGCCATTTCATTCTTTACACTTCCTTTTGGAATGAAAGCGCTGGCTTTGTTGCAGAAAAAATATGACTCCGGTGGCGGCAATACCAGGCGCGGCGGGCAACTCAAATTGAGTTCCGAAGAGTTTGATGAATTGAAAGCCGCCATTCAGCTTAGCCTGATAGGCGGAAAAGCCCAGGCAAAAGAGGAAAGTGATATGTTCGCCGGACGAACTGTTCAGCTTGCCAATATTCTGGATCTATACGGCAATACGCCACCGCAGCCCATCAGCACTTTGGGTGAAAGTGTGACAGAGATATTCAATAATGAATTCTGGCTTCCTTCCGGGGGAATAACCATTCCCAGGGGAGTACCCCTTGAACGAATTGACCTAAGCGGTTATGGCGCCAGTGCCTTCAGTAATTGGCTCAACCCGAAGGCAGCTATTGCCGAAACCAGCCAGGCAAAATTTGATATTTTTGTTGGCCGTTGTGCACATGAGATCATCCAGGTGAAAAGTATTATGTATCCATGGGCCATCAGGGTGGTGCGTACTATTACATTGTTCAGGGTTAGTAGCGGGTACGTATATCGGTTTGATACCGGTTGGCGCGCCGAGAGCGATGGCAAATTCGATTTTCGCTATTTCACCAAGAAAGATGACGGCACAGGGCAATTTGATTCAATAGAGCAATTTGCTGATTTTGAAATACATCCTGGTGTCGTGACGGGCCTCTACAATGTGAAAGATATTGTGGAAACAGAAGAAATCGAGGAGTTTATATCCACGGTTCAGCCCGAGTTTTTGTTGAATGAAGCTACCGGAGAGGCCACTGAAAATGTGGGCGGAGTTCTGAAAGACGTAGAGTTGCAACCCGTTTTTTTCAATGCTGATATTGAAATTGAAAATCCCGTCTCCGGCTTCTCGGTCAAAAAATTTAAAATCACCAACGACCAGGGTGAGGTGATTGATGAAATTGAGCGAAATGTAGTCCCTTCCAAAAAAATTCTTGGATTCGTGCAGATCGCCCCACGGGGTGTTCCTATTACCTCACAAGTGCTGAAAGAGTTGGTGATAAAACACGGCACGATTGGCGGACCGATTGATTGCGAAGTAAACCTCGCAAACAGTTCCCAGAAAATGCGGCTCAATAGAT
>JBGSYX010000285.1:0-2541 GCA_041750735.1 Cyclobacteriaceae bacterium | reverse complement strand
GTGCATTAAATTTTCTTTTTCGCCTTGGAAATAACGCCTGGTCTATTCCAAGATCAATCCAACGCCACTTTTCCGGGCTTGGATATTCCTGAGACAATCTCCACACAGATCCTGATTGGGCAATTATAAATTTACAAATTGACAATTGCTCACCGATAGTAGCATTGCTCTCAAAATAGTCGCTACCACGGGCTGAATACCATCTATTTACAGGGTTATATAAAATTATATTCTCGAATCCTCTCTCATGCGCCTCTTTTACCCATGGACCCACATGCCCTATCAAGATATCATCCTCGTTGCGTATTTTATCTATGGCTTTGATATCAACCATATCATGAGCATACACTCTAGCACCAATTTTTGAAAGTGCATTGCAAAGGTGTGCAGATAATGAATAATTTGATCTAGATAACGTAAGGTTTGCACCTTCACTGAAATAAAATACATGAAATGTATTCAAAGCAAGGTTTGCGAGAGGGTATATGTTTTTCGGCCTGGCATTTTTATGGAGAACAATAAAATATCTCCCTGCGGCATCAAAAGAGCTACTATATTGTATGATGCGCCAATTAATCAAATTTTTCAAGTTTTCAAATAATTCAGTAAAAGTAGGAATCCACTTTAACTCTTGCACAAAGATAGATGTCCAAAATGGATGAGGTACATATAGAACCAAAATGGACCCTTCAGGCATCTCATTCATCAATTCTTGAAGGCGTAAAAGCCCAATTTCATAGTGGAGTTGAAAGATCTCATCTCCTCCTTCAGTAAGTTTTCCGCCAATAATGTATGTACGATGTTGTTGCTTAAGAAAATTTATTTTGTCTAGAATCCCCGAAATCCGTTCGCCTTCTTCAGTGTTAATATATCCCTGAATAAGATGGAAGCGGTGCTCGCATCTCCATTCAATTTTTTTCTTCCTAAAAGCAAATGATTTTCGGATAATCCTCATCATTGTAATTTCTCTTTGGTCATCGATACTAAATGTGATTTACTTTGGAAAATGCAGATTAATAATTTCCGTCAATATCATCTGCGTAAGTTAAATACTTGCCGTATTTGGATGTTCCTTGATCGAAACTCAGTATAGTAGATTAATAGTACAACAAGAATCGAGTGAATCAAGTATGAAATAAGGTTAGCATAAGCTAAGCCAAGGGCCCCTCTGCGATACAAAATTAATGTGGCCGAGAGAAATGCAATAGCCCAAATCACATTAATCACAAAGCTTAGCCACATCTTGCTTAGCGTTACTAAAATCACACCTGCAGCTCCCCCAAAGATTTTCAGTACCCCTACTGCAATCATAATAATTAACACGGGTGATAATCCAGAGAAACTCTCTCCATAAAGAGCTGTAATTGAGTTGGAATAAAGGATGATTGGCAATCCAACTAATACTGCTAATCCAATTGGAAGTAAAACAGTGGTAAGCATCGCGTTAATCGCTTTTGCTTTATCTTCATTTACATAAACGTTAGACAATATCGATTGGCTAGAGTTTGTAACTTGGCCAGGGATAAATGCCATCACAAGTAACCATTGTTCAGCTACATTAAATATTCCAAGTTGAGAGTAACCATATGGATTTTGAATAACAAGTGCTCTAGAAACCCAAAATGCAAATACCGGAAGAATTCCAGAAGCAATTGTAGGTATAGCAAAATCGAATAGCAAAGCGCGTTCACGGTGTATAGTTGAGTACGTAATAAGTATCTTCCGCTTCTTCGCCTCTCTATGTAAGGTAATCCGAGTAATAATCCAGGATATCGCCGTAATGCATGCGACAGCGGAAACTAATCCTGTAACCCCTCCGGTAATTACTCCAACAATAAAGAATATCGGCGTAAATACTGCTCTCACTATATTGATGATCGCAATTTTTTGAAATAGTTCGAAACCAAACAACACACCGGTCTGGCTTTCGTTGATACCTAACAATAATAGGATTATGGCAGATATGCGAATATCATTTTTGAGTTCTGGGGTCATGAGAATATATTTTGTAATCAATGGTGAAGTAATAAATAGAGTTAACGCAAGTATGCCCGAGAATATAACTGTGATAAGATTCGAAAAGCCGATAACTCGCCCGCATCTTTCGGGATCGCTATCCCTAATTTCACCGATGATTTTTTTATTAGTCAATCCCATTCCAAAACCGGCAAAAATTAATAACATAGAATATGTCGATTGGATTATTCCAAATTTTCCAAAAGTCTCGCTACCTAATAGTCTTGCAACCCAAATGAATGTTAGGAATGTGCTGGCTTGAGCCAAGCCGGCACTTACAGTCATCCAAAAAGAACCCACAAGTAATCTACTGGTAAAAGTGTTAGCCTCTAAAAGCTTGGTTCTTAACAGTTGTGTCCTTTCGATTATTTGTTGAAGGGTATTCTTCATTTTGTCGATTGCCCGATAAAATAGAAATAATCTTTGTTATTTGCAGATACTGCTGAGAAATACCTTTGATAAAAATGGTTTGATATGAATTTGCTAATTATCTGTCTGTCAACTCTCAATGGATGGCCAGCATCA
>JBGSYX010000284.1:0-3670 GCA_041750735.1 Cyclobacteriaceae bacterium | reverse complement strand
TGAAAGTTCTATTATTTTCTCCAGGTTTCATCAACACCATCCTATTCGGTGCCAATTTGGTTTGCACTAATTAAAGTAAGTGCACGGTGGTAGGAGGGGTGCACAGCAGGCTTTGTGGAACAATGTTGAAAGATGAGATTTTGCATGCTGTGTGTGCCTTGAATAGTGAATATAGCTCCTAAAGAGGAGCAATGCAATGGGTCAAAGGGTGATATAATTTATGTGTCTACCACCTATTTCCATGCATTTGTTTTGATAAGGCATATTTCAAAATAGTTATCAATTATATTGAAATGGACTTTTAAGGTGGTGTTTTACCTTTTAAGCAGGCACTTATTAAGAGAAGAGGTGCTTCCGTCGTCACAAGGCATTGCAGCTGTGGCTTTTGACAATACCCTGTTATCATTTTCTGATGCCAGGAATAATCCGCTCTACTAAGACCCGAAAGGAGGATTTTTCCAGTTGATCGTGATGATTCCAACCATTGAATACAACGATCAAATCATATTTTGGCACAAGCATGAGAAGCTGCCCTCCAAATCCCAGCTCTGCTATTATTTCGCTTTTGCCATTGCTATGTTTGGGTACCCACCATTGGTAGCCGTATCCCATGGATTTAGCATCAAGTGGATTTGTATGAGGCACAAACGGACTTGTTGATTCTGAAACCCACATGATGTTTAGACTGTATTAGTGCCTGCCGCTCATTCGGTCAATATAATCCAGCACTTCTTTGCTCAACATTTCGTGTCCGCCTTCAAAAATCGTTAACATCAGACGTTTTGTTTTCTTTTGGTAGTGTACGGCTCTATCTCCTATTGTCAAGGGAGTTGAGGCAGCAAATGTTTGCTCGTTTATCATTTCTGACAAGTCCTTCCCGGATACATATACTGAGCTGTCTGATATTCCATAGTCAGTTAAAAGTTTATTATAAAAATTGGTCGATTGCGAAATAGGCACGGATCCATTATGTCCATCATGGATTCCAGCGAATATTTGAAGGATACTTCTTTTTCTCTTGCCTGTTGGAGTTGTCCAATAGATAGGTGAACGTTCCCGAGCCTTGGAAACACTGAATGATTCAGTCGCACTTGTACACTGGATAATTTCAGATGCGTACTTATTTTTTCTTTCGACAGATTCCAAATACCAGCTTTCCAAATCTGAAATAGGAACCCAGGCGGAAAAGGCTTTTATATTATGACGGGATTTCATATACATGGCCAGTGTGGCATATCCTCCACCGCTTACTCCTACGACATAGATTTTCGACTTGTCTACGTTCATGTGTTTTATTGCCCAGTCTATTGCTTCGTCTATATCGGAAATTACATAGTCGCTGCAGCAGGCTTTTATGTGATTGTTTACTCCTCTAAAATCTGGAAATATATAGTTAAAGTTCTTGGAACTTGCCTCAGCATCTAACTGTGCCGTCCTCAAAGAGTCAGCAGGATAACTCCATGAGTGTAATTGAACAACCAACGGCTGGGGTTTCTTGTGGGAAGATCTGAAATAATAAATGTGTTGAATATTCCTGTCGAGACTCGATATGATGCTGTCCTTCTTTAAACTGATAATTGACTTTTCGGGAAGGACTTGGCCCAATGTCACCAGACTCAGCAACCAAAAAACGAACAATAATAAATATCTCATGGGGCTTATAATAAGTTTTTAAATCTCGCTGCTGTTTCCTGTATGAAGCGTGCTGCAACTTGAAGTACAGCACTGCCAGCATAACCAAAAGTACCTGAAAATAATACTTTAATTTACACTAAACTCGACAATGATTTATGGATTATGTTGCCGGGTGTGCTGGTGACCTATAATGACTATACAATCAGCCTGGGAAGCCTAGTTTTCGTCAAGCGATGCGTATTGTTTATCATTGTTAGAGTACGTGAAGGCAGCGACTTTCCGATGGGTTACTAAGTAACACAAAAAAAGGAGATTTGCGGCGACCTAATCAGAATTACTGTCACCAGGCCAAACAAAGAGCGGTACGTGTTACGATTCCCTAATTGCGCGACAGGAAGGTATTAATAAGTAAGCCTTGAAAGTTCTTTGCATAGCAATGAGGAAAAACAAAAAAGCCTGCTCAGGGGCAGGCTTTTTATGTTATGGTTTAATGTCGATTATTTCGCGGCATCAAGGGCTGCTTCATAGTTGGGCTCCTGGCCTGTATCAGGTACCTGTTCAGTATAAACAACTTTGCCGTCGGGGCTCACAACCACGATAGATCGGGAGAGTAGTCCCTCGAATCCACCTTCCAGGTATTTCACTTTGTAACTGTCTGAGAAGCTGGTGTTTTTGTATTCTGAAAGTGGGATAACGTTGGTGATACCTTCGACTTCACAAAAATGTTTATGTGCGAATGGTAGATCCCTTGAAATCGCAAGGACAACGGTATTCTTCAATCCGGAGGCGAGTTTGTTGAACTGCCTCACCGATGCTGAACACACGCCGGTTCCAATACTCGGGAATATATTCAGAATAACAGTTTTACCTTTGAAATCAGAAAGAGTTGCGTCTGAAAGATCGGTCTTGGTTAGTTTGAAATCCGGAGCAACAGTGCCTTTTTTTGGCAGTTCTCCGGCAGTTTTTACTGGGTTTCCTTTAAATAAAACTTGAGCCATGTTTATGTAGTTAAAAGTGATTTATTCGTTTTAAACTGCTGAACGGTGTAATTGTTTTAAAGTTCCCGCTGAATAATACTACCCGATTTCTTGTCCTTCAGTATGAGTTTCCTGGTTCCGTTGGGTAATTGTTCTTCCTTGATGAGATAGTAATTATCGTCGTAGCTTTTTAAAGCGCTAATTTTTCCAACACCGTTTTTCCCGCGCCATATATCAAGCTTCACCGGTTCCCATTTCTTTGAACCTGCACTGATGTAGCAAGCGTCAATAATGGCATTCACCACATAACCATCGTAGAAATCTTCCATGGGTTTTTTGCCATTATCAATACATTGAAACATCTCATGAAACATATTGTCATATCCCAGTGCGCCAACCTCATCGCCAACAGGAAAGAGCCAACCCTTGTCAGTTTCGGCTTTTTCAGCGACATAGCCGCCTTCACCTACTGCCGTGAACATCTCGAAACCTGTACGCAGAAAGTGATCCATCCTGATCGTGCCTTCCACACCGCTCACTTCATCGCGAAGGTCCATACCGCCGCGGAAATTCCAGCTCACTTCAAACTGACCGATGGCGCCATTCTCATATTTCACCAGGCCTATGCCGTGGTCTTCCGCCTCAATGGGTTTTACTTGAGTATCAGCCCAGCACATCACCTCCACAGGCCTGATATCCTTCCCGATGAAATTACGCGCTATTTCAATACAATGGCATCCCATATCCACGATAGCGCCGCCACCAGAAAGCTCTTTTGTCCAGAACCAGTCGCTGTGTGGGCCTGGGTGCGTCTCCCGTGACCGGACCCAGAGGATATCACCTAACGCGCCATTTTTTACGGAATTGAGCGCTTTCAACGTTTTATGGGTATAAACCAAATCTTCCAGGTAGCCATGGAAAACTCCTGCATTTTCTACCATGTCGAGCATCTGACGCGCTTCAGCCGCAGTTCGGCCCAAGGGCTTGGTACATAGTACAGCTTTGCCAGCTGCTGCCGAAGCCTTCACCGCGTCGAGATGCAGGTTGTTTGGCAGACC
>JBGSYX010000283.1:0-5527 GCA_041750735.1 Cyclobacteriaceae bacterium | reverse complement strand
CTTATTAACTATTTGCGGGGAAGGTATCGCCGGCCAAAAAAAGAGATACGCGTGTTTCTTTTTATTGATCTAAAGTCTTCTACTTCGCTGTCAGAAAAGCTCGGCAATGACACGTATTATTCGTTTTTGAATGATGCCATTTATGAAATGTCGGAGTCGATCATCGAAACCAAGGCAGAAATTTACCAGTATGTAGGCGACGAAATCGTCTTTTCCTGGGAACTCGAAAAAGGTATAACGAACAACAACTGCCTACGCCTTTTCGAAAGGATATCAAACCAACTGGAGGCAAAAAAGGGGCATTTCATGAAGCACTATGGGTTTCAACCCAAATTCAAAGGCGCTATGCATACAGGCATTGTGCTTGCGGCTGAAATCGGCCATTTGAAAAAGGAAATCGTTTACACTGGCGACGTTTTGAACACTACCGCCCGTATGGAATCGATGTGCAACTTTTACCAGGCTGACTTACTGATATCACGATCGCTTTTCAACCTTCTGGACAAGAAGCAGGAAATTATTTGCGATGATCTTGGCCTTGTGGAGTTGAAGGGTAAGGATGAAAAAATTGATTTGATCAAGATCTATCCTTCTGATAGCCAGTTTGCCAAAGAGCGATTGGAGCTTGAAAAAGTACTTAATTCCAAATAAACAAGCCTGCATTTTTTTGTGAAACAGAACTCGCTCAGGATTTTATTTGTTCCATAATAGTACACTTAAACAAAGCCGAATTATGGAAAGTGTTTTTATGGATAAATCTGCCATTCCAACTGATAATGACCTGAATGAGAAGCTTGGCCCCGCCTTTGCCTTATGGCAATCCTTGAAAAAATACATCAACGACCATGTTCCCCACCCCGCTGAAGAATGGAACTTCCCGGGAAAAAATTATGGCTGGAGCTTTCGCATGAAAAGCAAAAAGCGCAATATCATTTATTTCCTCCCACGCCAGGGATTTTTCATGGTCGCTTTTGTTTTTGGCCCAAAGGCGTTTGAAAAAGTGATGGGAAGCCAGGTGAATGAGGATATTAAAAATGACCTTCGAAAGGCAACCGCCTATGCCGAAGGGCGGGGAGTAAGGATTACGGTGAATAATGAATCTGTCTACAATGACATATACACTTTGCTGGACATAAAGCTTTCAAACTGAAGATTCAACCACTCACCCCTGAATATCCATAAGATTTACGCATTTTGTGTAACGGCAAATGTGTAAAATATTTTACGCAACTTGCGTAATCACAAAGCCTGAAATGAATTCATTTTCCCATGAATAAATTGAAAATCAACGAAGCCCTTGTCCGACATCTGCCACAGCTTCGCCTTGGTTGCATTCAGTGTGAAGTGCGGATTGCGCCTTCAGGTGACCCTATCAAAAAACTCTCGAATGAAATTATAGCCAAAATCCAGCAAGAGCTTACCATTGAGACTGTCAGTCAGAAACCAGCCATTAAAGCCACAAAGGAAGCGTATCGGATTTTAGGAAAAGACCCAAGCCGGTACCGGCCATCTGCCGAAGCACTGACGCGGCGAGTGGTAAGTGGAAAAGGAATCTATGAAATCAATAATATTGTGGACATCCTGAACCTCGTCTCTTTGGATAGCGGCTTTTCCATCGGCGGATACGATGCAGAAAAAATCCAGGGAACAATTGAATTTGGTATCGGCAAGCCAAATGAACCTTACGAAGCCATTGGCCGTGGTGAACTGAACATTGAGGATCTACCTCTTTTCAGAGACGAACTTGGCGCGTTCGGCAGCCCAACCAGCGACTCACTGCGTACTATGGTCACTGAAAACACCACGCATTTTTTGATGGTGATTATCGACTTCGATAGCTCAGATACGTTTGCTGAGGCAATGAGAAAAAGTCAATTATGGCTTGAGACACTTGGTTATGCCAAAAATATACAAACATGGGTGGTGGAAGGTTAAGAAGTAATTGCACTAATCCCGCGCGAGACACTATCTTTAATAAGTCAAAAATATTGCGTAAAAGAATCGCTTAAAACCCATATTATGAAAACCCTATTCACCATCATCATTGCATTTTCATCGACACTGCTCAGTGCTCAAGCTCAGAATTATGTCAAAATCTCAGAAATTGATCGATTAAAGACGCTCGAAAAACCCATGAAGGGTGCCGATGTGGTATTCGATACGGATACCTACAATGAGATCGACGACCAGTTTGCCCTGGTGTATGCCCTGTTATCGAAGGAGAGTTTTAATCTGATGGCTGTATATGCTGCGCCTTTTTCCAACAACCGGGCTGACAATGCTACGCTAGGGATGGAGCGTAGTTATGAAGAAATCCTCCGTGTCCTGGGGAAAATGAATAAAAAACCAGACGGATTTGTTTTCAAGGGATCAAAAAACTACCTGGCCGTGGATCTTAAACCGGAGACTAGTCCTGCAGTTGAGGATATGATTAAAAAAGCCATGACCCACACCCCGGATAAGCCGCTCTACGTTGTGGCTGTCGGTGCCATTACCAACGTGGCCAATGCCATTTTACTGAAACCAGAAATTACCAGGAATATTGTGGTGGTGTGGCTGGGTGGAAATGCACATACCTGGCCCGACACCAGGGAGTTTAATATGATGCAGGATATCGCTGCAGCGAATGTAATCCTGGACAGTGGCGTTCCGTTTGTGCAATTCCCATGCATGGGTGTGGTGAGCCAGTTTACGACAACCGTTCCAGAAATGGAACTTTACCTGAAGGGCAAAAATGCCATTTCAGATTACCTATTGGAAATATTTAAAGATTATCATAATGATCATTTTGCCTGGTCAAAGGTACTATGGGACATGACTGCCATTGCCTATATGGTCAACAGCGACTGGACTCCTTCACAATTGACCCATGCCCCCAGAGTGAGCGACACAGATATGTATATGTTCAATGCCAACCGCCATTTGATTCGGATGGTGTACCATATAGACAGGGACGCGATTATGCGGGATTTCTTTGTGAAGGTGCAAGGGTTTGGAAAATGAAAGGGCTAGAGTAATCCAATGCCATGTGTTGGACTTAGATTAAAAAGATTTAGTAATTTTCAACTATGAATACAAAGGAGAAACTTATTGAGAAAATCACGAATATCGATGATGAATCCATACTGGAGGATATTTTGGATTTGGTTCAGTTAGAAATAGAACTTAACGCCGGCACAATCCAGCTTACCCAGGAACAGATAATATTCATCGACCAGGGCTTGAAAGACATTGAATCCGGGAATGTTGTTACCGATGAAGTAGCCAAAAAAATGACCAAGGAATGGTTAAAATCGCCGTCATTGCGATGAGTCGCCCGCTTTTCAGGGCGGTGAAGATGCAATCTCTTTCCGTAATTGGAGATTGCTTCACCCTGAAATGCGGGTTCGCAAAGACGGTTTTATAAAGGTTTTTCCTTCTTTGTTTATGCATTTTGCAAAATTATTGTGCCTCCGTGTTCCCGTCAGTCGAAGTCTTATTCCTTAAAAAACAGCAATTCTATGATCCTCATTGCAGACAGCGGCTCTACCAAAACAGACTGGCGTCTTATGGAAGGCGACAGGGAAATCAGTCGTGTTCAGACCAAAGGTTTTAATCCGTACTACCAGAATGTTGGGGAAATAACGAGTGAGATTGAAAATGCGCTGATGCCAAATATTGAATCAGAAGTCGTCGACATGATCTACTTTTATGGGGCCGGCTGTTCCACCGCCGAACGTCAGAAAAAAGTGTCTGATGCGCTGGCTCCTTTCTTTCATCGTGCCCGGATATTGGTTCACTCTGACTTATTAGGTGCAGCTAGGGCACTCTGCGGTAATAATCCGGGGATCGTCTGCATACTTGGCACCGGCTCTGGCTCCTGCCGCTATGACGGTGAAAAAATAATTGAAAATATTCCATCACTGGGCTTTATACTTGGGGATGAAGGTGGCGGGGCATGGCTCGGCAAGAAAATGGTGACCGATTTTCTTCGCGGCCATATGCCTGAAAAATGCATGGAAATCATCAGGAAAGAATTGCTGATCGACAAAGAAATCATCCTGGAGCACGTGAATCACAAACCGATGCCCAGCAGATACCTGGCAGGTTTTGCTAAATTCATCAGCGAGCACATCGACCAAACCTATTTCTACAAACTTATATTCGACAGTTTCACCGCTTTCGCGGAAAACTATATTATCCGTTACGATTATTACGCCGAAACAAAGTGTCACTTTGTTGGCTCGATAGCATATTACAACCAGGAAATTCTGGAAAATGTGGCCAAATACAATGGATTCACCATTGGCAACATTATAAAAAGTCCGATCGATGGATTGACATATTACCATTCTACTTCAAAATAATCATGCCGTGAGCACGACCGAAGCACCTTCATACTACGATCACCTGGAGCATATGTCGCTCCATGACCTTCTGACCAATATTAATAAGGAAGATCAAACTGTTCCTCACGCTGTGGCGAAGGTGATTCCTCAGATTGAAAAATTGGTAGAACGGATTGTAGAGAAAATGAAGGAAGGGGGCCGCTTGTTTTATACCGGAGCCGGAACCAGCGGGCGACTTGGCATCGTGGATGCCTCTGAGTGCCCGCCAACCTTTGGCGTGCCACAGGGGATGGTGATCGGGATTATGGCCGGTGGCGATAAGGCGATCAGAAAAGCCGTAGAATATGCAGAGGACGATCCTAAGCAGGGCTGGAACGACTTACTTAAACACAATATTACCATTAAAGATGTGGTTATTGGAATTGCTGCGTCGGGCAGGACACCTTATGTGATAGGCGCTGTGAAAATGGCGCGGGAGAAAGGATTAGTCACGGGCTGTATCACCTGCAATCAACACTCAAAACTGGCGGAAGCCGCTGAATATCCAATTGAAGTAGTGGTAGGTCCTGAATTTGTAACCGGCAGTACACGGATGAAATCAGGCACAGCGCAGAAGCTGGTGCTCAACATGATTTCCACCACAGCCATGATAAAACTGGGGAAAGTGAAGGGGAATAAAATGGTGGATATGCAGTTGACCAATAAGAAGCTCGTCGATCGCGGAACACGGATGATCATGCAGGAACTTGGCGTGGACTATGAAGAAGCCAATAATCTACTTCTAATCCATGGATCGGTCAGGCGCGCTGTTGATTCGGTAAAGGGAGGGTATTTCGCGGATGATGTTTAGTACAAACAGCTTGAAAAAAATTTTAAACCTTCCCTACCGCTAGCGAATTTGGTTTTAATAGTATCTGATAGGCTGTTTTCACAGTATCAGGATTCCTGTATTTAATTGCCAATTGTCTAATTTCTTCTCTTCTATTGGCTTTAATTAAAGCCTCCAGCTGATGGAAATATTTTTCTGGATGATCTAAATCTTCCATTACAACACCCAGACCAGTTTCCTTTAAAATTTGGCTATCATCCCCGATTCCGTCCGGAATAAGTATAGGTAATCCACACGCCCAATATTCTGCAACCTTAACAGGGGAAAGATAAGCCATTGCCTTACTGGGTTTATACGTTGAAAAGGCAAA
>JBGSYX010000282.1:0-2782 GCA_041750735.1 Cyclobacteriaceae bacterium | reverse complement strand
GAAATTCAATGGGATTACAAAAACATAGTGAAAAGAAAGGGACAACTGGAAAGATTGAAATAACTGGAGCAATTTATACAAAACAGACTATGAAAACCACACCCGAACACGATAATCGTATCGCAAAATTGACTTTTGCATCAGTGTACCCGCACTATGTCACAAAAGTAGAAAGAAAGGGAAGAAGTATACAAGAATTGCATCAGGTAATAGCATGGCTGACCGGTTTTGATGACAAAAAAATACAGGAACTAATATCCGGAAACGCCACATTCGAAACTTTCTTTATGAAAGCAAAATTGAACCCGAATGCTAACCAAATTACAGGAATGATCTGTGGATATCGCATATAAGAAATTGAAAATCCGGTAACCAGACAAGTAAGGTATTTGGACAAATTAGTGGACGAGTTGGCAAATGGTAAAAAGATGGAAAAAATTTTGCGTGATGCTTAAAAATCTACATACATACATCTTTAGGTAGTAAATGTGATCAGGCTTAGTGAGGGATTTATCATTCATTAATAGGAATAATTCTTATTATGAATGAAATATCGTTCAAAGATATATTTTTATTTGCAAATAATACACTACATTTGCATGACAATTCATTCACTATACAGTAAAAAAACGATTTATGACTGATAAATCATTCAAGGAATGGACTTCAATGAGCGACAATTCCTTGGCAAAACAGATTGGGTTATTTGTAAGGCATCATCGGATGAAGCAAAATAAAACTCAGGATGAACTGGCAGCAGCAGCTCGCATTAGTCGTTCTACACTTAGTTTGCTGGAACGGGGAGAAACGGTCACAGTAACAACTCTTTTACAGGTTTTGAGGGTTTTGGATCAATTACAGGTACTTAACGAATTTGAGGTGAGAGAGACACTTAGTCCTTTGGCTTTGGCGAAACTTCAAAAAGTAAAACGTCAACGGGCAAGTAGTAAAGCAGTGAAGAATGAAAGCAGAAAAGAAACAGAATGGTAAGCAATGAAAGTTGCAGAAGTAAATATATGGGGTAAATTAGTTGGCGCTGTTGCCTGGGATACTGAAACAGGGTACGCAGCTTTTGAATATGACCCAAAATTCAAACAACTGGACTGGGATTTGTCACCCATAAAAATGCCGGTTTCCCATAGCCGAAATGAATATTCATTTCCTGAATTACGAAAAGATAGAAACTCAGAGTATGACACGTTTAAAGGGCTACCTGGATTATTGGCCGATGCTTTGCCAGATAAATACGGGAACCAATTGATTAATCTTTGGTTGGCGGGGCAGGGTCGTCCCCAAAACAGTATGAATCCGGTTGAAATGCTCTGTTTTATCGGAACCCGTGGTATGGGTGCTCTTGAATTTCAACCTGCTGTGCTCAAAGAAAACAAACGGGCATTTTCTATTGAGATGGATAGTCTTGTTAATACAACACAAAAAATGCTGAATCAGCGGGAAGCCTTTGCTACCAATCTCAAGGAAGATGAAAAACAAGCTGTTCTGGAGATATTAAAAATTGGCACTTCAGCCGGAGGTGCTCGTCCAAAAGCAGTAATAGCATGGAATGAAAAAACCGGAGAAGTAAAGTCGGGTCAGACCAAAGTGCCTAAAGGCTTTGAACACTGGCTTATCAAGCTTGATGGCGTAAGCGATATACAGTTAGGGGAAAGCCATGGATATGGCAGAGTGGAAATGGCATACTACAATATGGCCAAAGCTTGTGGCATTGAGATGATGACTTCACGCCTGCTTGAGGAAAATGGCCGGGCACACTTCATGACTAAACGCTTTGACCGGGAAGGAAATGATGTGAAGCATCACGTACAAACATTCTGTGCTTTGAAGCATTTTGACTACAACATGATCAATAGTTTCAGTTATGAGCAGCTCTATCAATGCATGCGAGAGTTAAAACTCAGCTATGCCGATGCTGAGCAGATGTTCAGAAGGATGGTGTTCAACATCATTGCCCGGAATTGTGATGATCATACCAAGAATTTCTCGTTTTTGCTTAACCAGGGAGGTAAGTGGGCCTTGGCCCCTGCTTACGATGTTTGCCATGCTTATCGCCCGGGTAGCGAGTGGGTCAGTCAGCATGCCTTAAGTGTAAATGGAACGCGACAAGATATAACAAAGAAAGATTTAATGGTAATAGGTGAATCCATCCGATGTAAAAAATCTTCGGAAATTATTGATGAGATTAATGACACTGTGAACCAATGGAAAAAATATGCCGATGATGTCAATGTAAAGTCCACATTGCGCAATGAAATAGCCAAAACGATTTTAAATCTTAAGAAATGAGATACAAGGTTGGTGAAATAGCAGGAGAAACGGATGTTTCGGGCAACCAACCTTAAATGCTGATAACAACCGAATTTCCCCCTTCCGTCAACATCCCCAAAAATTCCTTTGTCTTTATAACCGCCCCGCCCTTCCGGTACTTGTTCTCCTCAAGGCTGAATGCAGCTGATTTACCATTTACCACAACTGATTCCGGACAAAATCCTTTACCCTTAACCTGGTATTTCAAATGTAGGGTATGCCCCAGGTAATCCATGGATGCCGTAAAACCATCCATGGAATGTGGCATTACCGGATCAATAATGGTGTTACCTGATTCTGTCCGGATACCAAGAAGCCGGGAAACAATAATCGCAATGTATATGCCAGGACCGCTGGAATACACTCTCCATCCGCCTTTCAACGTAATACTTCCGGTTTTTACCTTATCGTACAATTCATCGGCTTCATAACGGTTCCTGAATGTTACATCCGAGCTGCA
>JBGSYX010000281.1:0-6239 GCA_041750735.1 Cyclobacteriaceae bacterium | reverse complement strand
GTGAGTTGGTCAAAGGAGATTTTTTACTCTTGCAAGCCGGTGATAAAGTGCCAGCAGATGCTGTTATGCTGGAAGGGGATATTAAAGTCAGCCAGGCTTTGCTCAATGGCGAGCCGGAAAGTGTACGCAAAAGTCCCGTTGTCAATAAGTCCAAAACAGATGACAGCCCATTCAGCAATTCACGCATGGTTTTCCGTGGATCAGTGGTGGACGAAGGTGAAGGTGTGGCCATCATTGAAGACGTTGGAGAAAATACTATATATGGAAAACTAAACCGTGAGCTAAACATCAAAAATGAACGCCTCTCACCATTACAGGTGAAACTCGAAGAGCTTGCCGGTCTGATCAGCAAATTTGGATATATCGCCGCCATTCTTATTGGTATTTCCTTTATGTTCAACAAAATCGTTATTGCCAATCACTTCGAGATGCAGCAGATCGCGCAATACCTTTCTGACTGGAAGGATGTAGCGCACGATACGCTCAATGCTGTGGTACTGGCCATTATCATTGTCGTCGCGGCAGTGCCGGAAGGACTTCCTATGATGATTGCCATTGTGCTAAGTCTTAATATGAGGAAAATGCTCCAGGAAAAAGTTCTCGTTAGAAAACTACTTGGCATTGAAACATCAGGCAGTATCAACATTCTTTTCTCTGACAAAACAGGTACCTTAACAAAAGGCAAATTAGAAGCCCTATATTTTATAAGTGGTGCGAACCAGGTTTATCGGAAATTCGAAACTTTGCCCGAAAAAATCCAGGAAATTCTGCGACTATCCGTCCTGGAAAATACATACAGCGTACTGAATCCGGATGGCGAACCCATCGGTGGAAATATTTCGGAAAGAGCGCTGGTAAAATATATTCCAGTCGAACGACGTACCTATTTCCATAGCCGGTCAGTACACAAAAATACTATTCCGTTTGATAGCGGTAGAAAGTTTTCTGCTACAGAAATCCAGGGTGATAAAGAATTTGTAGGGGTTTTTAATGAGCCTTTTGTGACACTGGCTAAAGGAGCCATTGAGATTATTTTGCCCAAATGCACTCACTACATTGGCGATTCCGGCGAAAAAATTCCACTTACTAATCATGAAGAATTAGCTAGTGAGTTTGATATTTTGGCAGATAAGGGCATCCGATTGCTTATAGTAGCATACAGCACGAAGCCACTTCCAAATCACACCACATTACCTGATGATTTTATACTTGTTGGTGTGATCGGTATCGCTGACGAAATACGTGAAGAATCCGCTGGCGCCATCGAAAAAGATTTTCATGCAGGGGTTGAAGTGGTCATGATTACCGGCGATAGAAAAGGAACTGCCATGGCTATCGCTTCGGAAATGAACCTACTTCGTGAAGGCGACATTGTACTCTCGTCATCCGAACTGGGCGCCATGGATGACGAAGAACTCGCGCGAGTCCTTCCTAACCTCCGTATTGTGGCAAGGGCATTGCCGACAGATAAAAGCCGTGTGGTACGAGTGGCCCAATCCCAGGGGATGGTGGTAGGTATGACCGGCGATGGTGTGAATGACTCATCAGCATTAAAAATGGCCGACGTTGGTTTTGCCATGGGCAATGGATCGGAAGTGGCAAAGGAATCTGGAGACATCGTGATTCTTGATGATAACTTTTCATCAATTACCAACGCCATACGTTATGGCAGAACGATCTTTAAATCAATCCGGAAATTCATAGTTTTCCAGCTCACCGTTAACCTGGCCGCTGTGCTCACTGCATTTCTTAGCCCATATTTTGGTGTTGAATTTCCCCTGACTATTATTCAATTGTTGTGGATCAACATTATCATGGATACGCTTGCCGCGATTGCCTTTGGTGGAGAGCCTGCCGTTGATCGTTGTATGTATGAGCCACCAATTCGACGCGATGCAAATATCCTTTCATCGTACATGACGACTTCCATTCTCACAGCCGGATTATACATCGCGTTTTTGTCAATTTGTTTTCTTTCGATACCATTCTTTAAGACCCTTTTTTATAGAGAAGGCGTACATATCGATGCGGTATTTATGACTGCCTTTTTCAACCTTTTCATTTTCCTGATATTGTTCAATGGTTTCAATGCTAGAACGGAGAAGTATAATTTACTGGAGAATATCAGCAAAAATCCAGGTTTCCTTCAGGTAATGGCTTTGATAGCAATTATTCAGGTTATAATCACTCTCGTCGGCGATACAATACTCCGCGCCACGCCAATGCGCTTAACGGAATGGGCTACGGTTTTATTGATCGCATTTAGCATTATCCCGGTGGACCTGATGAAGAAATGGATCATCCGAAAAACAGGCCGCCAATCCTATCTGTAAGTCATCCTGATACCAAATCACTGAGTATATCCGCCAGTGCATCAACTGAGCAAATCCCGGACTCAGGGCATAAAAAAAACCGCTTGGTAAAAGCGGTTTTAGAAAAGTAAAATTTATATGTGAATTACTTCCTGTAATAATCCTTCAGTGCAAATGCTATCCTTGAGCCAAGCTCGGCTGGCGTTTCTACTACATAAAGTCCACACTCTCTCATAATCTCCATTTTCGCATCAGCCGTGTCAGCAGCACCTCCGATAATAGCTCCTGCGTGACCCATCCTTCGCCCGGCAGGTGCTGTTCGTCCGGCAATAAATCCAACAACTGGCTTGGTGCCATTCTTCTTTATCCATTGAGCTGCTTCAGACTCCATACTCCCCCCAATTTCACCGATCATGATTATGCCTTCCGTTTCCGGATCGTTCATAAGCAGCTTTACAGCTTCCTTAGTCGTAGTGCCGATAATCGGGTCGCCGCCTATGCCAATACAGGTCGACTGTCCGAGTCCGGCCTTGGTCACCTGATCAACCGCTTCGTAGGTGAGAGTCCCTGACCTGGAGACGATTCCTATGGTTCCCTTTTTATGGATGAATCCGGGCATTATACCCACTTTGGCTTCTTCAGGTGTTATTACTCCAGGGCAATTGGGGCCGATGAGCGTAACGTCTTTATTTTTTATTAAATCCTTGACGATCATCATATCCCTGACGGGGATGCCCTCCGTGATGGTAATCACCACTTTAATCCCGGCATCCACCGCCTCGACAATGGCATCTGCGGCAAATTGTGGAGGAACAAAAATGATGCTCACATCAGCACCCGTTTTCTCTACGCCATCGCTGACAAAATTGAATACCGGCCTGCCGAGATGTGTTGTACCGCCTTTTCCGGGTGTGATACCGCCAACTACATTGGTACCGTACTTAATCATTTGCTCAGCATGAAATGTGCCCTCTGCTCCTGTAAATCCCTGAACAAGCACCCTCGAATGTTTATTAACTAATACGCTCATCTACTACTCAGTTTTGTGACAAAAATAAAATATTAAAGCTCCTTCGCAAATCTTTGCTAATTGTTTCGGAGTTCTGCGTCAAATTCAATTGATAAATGCGGATTTAATGACCATCTACCAAATATTTGATAAATTCTTCCATAAAAATTATAAAAAAACCATCGGAGTTAAAGGAACTTAATTTACAAGATATGAAGCAATTGCAATAGGAACAGCTTCCCTTTTTTCTAAAAACGTACGGGAGGCACTGCAATAAGACACCTAAGAAATCAATGACAATGTGGTCTCAGTAGTTTTTTCCACAATCAGTCAAAAAGATCGGAGCTGAGGTATCGATCGCCAATATCACAAATGATAAACACAATAATGCCTGCCTTTATTTCTTCAGCTATTTTTACGGCGGCAAATGCTGCTCCGCCTGAACTCATGCCCGACAATATGCTTTCCTCTCTTCCCAGTCGTCGGGCCATTGATGTAGCCTGCTCAGTACTCACATCTACTGTCCTGTCAACCCGCTTGGGATCAAAGATTTCGGGGAGAAACTGGGGCGACCAGCGTCGAATTCCAGGAATATTACTTCCTTCCGTTGGCTGGCAGCCGATTATTTGTATTTCGGGATTCTTTTCTTTCAAATACCGTGAAACTCCCATGATGGTGCCTGTGGTTCCCATAGCAGAAACAAAATGGGTGATTTTCCCATTGGTCTGGTTCCAAATTTCAGGTCCGGTGGTTTTGTAATGCATCATGTAATTATCGGCATTGGCAAACTGATTGAGCATGAAGTAGCCATCATTTTCTGCCATGGATTCTGCTAGTTCCCGGCAATATTCAATACCCTTATCTGCGGGTGTAAGAATCACCTCTGAGCCATATGCCCGCATGCTCAGGACACGTTCTTTTGTGGAGTTTTCAGGCATTACAAGCGTCATATTTACTCCAAGCGATGGCGCGATCATTGCCAGTGCTATCCCGGTGTTGCCACTGGTAGCTTCAACCAGTTTATCGCCCCGTTTAATTTCTCCCCGATCCAGTGCACCTTTTATCATTCCATAGGCAGCGCGGTCCTTCACACTACCGCCAGGATTCATCCCTTCCAGTTTACCATAGATTTTTACATCCTTTTTTGGTGAAAGATGGGCTAGTTCCACGATCGGAGTATTTCCAATAAGTTCGAAAAGGGTCATGGCTATTTGAATATAATCATATCAGGTTTTTCAGTTCCGGTGTCGGTATGCATCTGGGCCTGGTAGTAAACTTTTGATTCAGCAGGAATACTCTTGGTAAGCCAGACGTTTCCGCCGATAACTGAGTTACGCCCAACCACAGTGTTGCCTCCAAGAATAGTAGCGCCGGCATAAATGACCACATTGTCTTCTATCGTAGGATGGCGTTTTACTGATGCATCTTCTTTTCTTACACTCAATGCACCCAACGTAACGCCCTGGTATATTTTTACACCTTTACCAATAACAGTTGTCTCACCGATAACGATACCTGTACCATGGTCAATACAGAAATAATCGCCTATAGTAGCATTGGGATGTATATCGATGCCCGTTTTGCTATGGGCGTGTTCTGTTATCATCCTAGGTATGGTATTTACCCCAATCTTACTGAGCGCGTTGGCGATTCGGTAGGCGGCTATGGCGTAAAATCCAGGATATGACCGAATCACCTCTTCACGAGATTTCGCGGCCGGGTCGCCGGTAAACATAGCGTCGATATCCATCTGGATCTTATCATAAATCGTTGGCAACTGACCAAAAAAATCAGCAGCCTGCTGAATGGAATCGATCTCTTCGTCAGTGCCGTCTCTAGCAAGGATTTGCACCAATTCAAAGTTTATGGCATGAATGCGATTTTGAAATTCCTCATAATCCAGCACAGGTTTGCTGGCGAAATTGGGAAAAAGTATCCCTAAAAGATCGGTAAAGAACTGAGGAACAAGCAAGGTAGATGGGCATCTGTTGCAATCCTTGTGCTTGTTATAAATTTTCTTAATAAATGAAACGTCCATAGCGTGGTTGTCGATTTGACTGGCATAAAACACTTGCCACGAAGATGGCAATTATTGCTTTTAATTCATGGATATAAAGCATTAAATCCGCAAAATGTTTTTAGAAACGGGGCGGTTTCTTTCCTTTTATAGCACTCAATATTTTCATGCCGCGGCTCCTTATACCTGGTGATGCGAAAGGCAACATGTCTTCGATAGTCAGCACTAACTCACCAGTAAGTTCGGGGTATTGCCGGGATAAATTATAAATGATTGTCATTGCGTAGGCCTTCACCGCAATGGGTTCATTATGGCTTTGTAGTAACCTGTAACATATATCGGCTGTCAGGCCAGCCAATGATTCGGGGATTTCGGCAAATTGTAACACCCGAACGGTATTTCGTTTTACGGCATCACTTAAGTTATCCTTATGCAGATTCAATATCATTGACTCCAAGTGCTCATTCATGAGCCACGGGTGGTTATCAATACAGTGACTCAACACCCATGCAGTGCGCTGCGTTATTCGGCAATCATCCCCAAAAAATAAAACCATGAATTCATCGAATAATTCCTGGTTCGATCCAATGGCATTGGCAATACTTACTGTTCGCTGTTTCGAAAATTCACCAGATAGCTCTTTAGGAAAGTCCATGATAATTTGGAAGCGTATTTATGAGAGTAAATTTAAAGCAAATCGCCGCGAATTGGTCAAAAAACAACAAATCGTATTCACGTTTGTGCAAATGGCCTTCATATTTTGTCAATTTTCGATAAGACATCCCTTGTTTGTAATATTTGAAATTAAAATGAATTATTAATCAATACATTATAGTCTATGTTTGAGTCTGCAAAACAGGCAATGAAAAGTGTATGAAGGTAAAGATTAAGGTAGTTTCAG
>JBGSYX010000280.1:0-5765 GCA_041750735.1 Cyclobacteriaceae bacterium | reverse complement strand
GGATCAACCGGCTGTTCATCCATGAAAGTCGGGACCAGAGTTCATTGAACCGACTGCTCACCCAGAGTCTGTTTTCCCTGGAAGCTCTGAACCAGGCCCGGCTTGAGCTTTTAGGGAGCCAGCCGGGATGTAATGATACGCGTCTGCCAACTCGTCCAACGCAGGCTTATGAGGCAAAGATGAAGGAGCTTGGAAAGGATGTGAGTGTCCATTGGTTTGATACGGGCCATTTAGGTTCATTTGCGGATGTGGAATTAAGCATCTCACACCAGGAGATGATGTCATTTGCAAGGAAAGTGTTGGGTGGCTGAGGCATCCCAAGAACTGAAAAGAAGGAGTAAGCCCACATGCCGCATCGTAAAAACCGAAAAGATAACAACTTTGATCGTATTAAACCCGCAGATATAAAACCAAAATGGATGTTGTTTTTCATTTGCATGGGAAGTTCATGCAACAAAATGAAGTTTCCCCCGCCGACTTGAACATATAATGGCTCATTACTTCTTTGCTGCTTGAATATCTCCTGGAATAAGGAAAATCGGACGGCCAATTGCGGTTTCGCAGGTGTAGTGTCTGAGCAGCGGATCACCGTTTCACCTGGCCGGATGAACAGCTTGACCGGCTCGTCATCCGCATCGATCAAGCGAGGCTGCTTGTGCTGGTCGCCCAGGTTCAAGCGAATAAAGAACTGGATGTTCTCAATGTACAAGATTTCCATCAGTTCTGCGTAGCTAAACTCCCGATCCATCACCAGGGGGCGATCCCCCAGCAACTCTTTGACTTCATTGAAGCAGCGAAAGTGCTCCTGGCTGCGGGAAGTGCATTGTTCTCAGATCGTTCTCGATGAATCCACCATAAACAAGAATGGCAATGATGGCCCGCGAAAGGGTGTCGAGAGTACCAGCAAACAGTATCCTGCTGTGGTTCCATCCTACAAAGTGCCTACATAAGACGTATTCAGAGCCCTGTAGCTCTCCATTTACGTCGGATCGCCAATCACAAATTCCGCATCTTCCTAACATAAGCGCTTCAAGGCTTGCTTCAAGTCGGCTTTCTTCACAAAACGCTGGATTTCTTTGTAACAGCTGCTGCTCTTCCCTGGTATCTTCTCCGATATGTCGCTTAGCCGCGGGGATTGTGCTCCTAACATTGCTTTGGTAATCCTGGAACCCTTTTCAACCAGGTTCTCATCATCCAGGAGATAGCGCAGAAATCCCTGAAAACTGATACATTTGTCCATGGGAGCCTCCTACCGGTAAATGGTTGTGGAAAACCAAGTTTATCCGTTGTTGGAGGCTCTCACCTATTCAGGTTGTCCGATCTTTTGTCCAAAGGTCGGTAAAAACTATTGATTTTTAATTTATTTAATTTATAATTCAAGTAACGATCATTTACACCATTTATTCCTTTGCAGGCGTGGTCAAGTAATATTTAAACGCTTGACACTTTGTGGATAATTCATCTAAGCCGTTGACGACCGTTTGTCAGCGGCGTTTTTATTCCCTCACTGCGCAATATCGAAATCCGTTCCGCTGAGCAAAAAAAAGCAAAACCGAAGAGATCACAAGGAAAGTGATGAAATGAACTTAGTCTCCCTCTGGTATTTAGATATGGAAAATTACTATTAGGTTTTTGGGGAAGTTTCTAGGTTGAGCGTGATTAATAAGCAAATATATTTGAAAGGAGGAAAGTAAATGATGTTTATCGAAAAACGTAGAAACCTAATTAGGAGATAAACAGTTGAACGCATAAAGGAGAAAATCCAATGAAAGAGAGAAGCCACAAGAGGCTAACCCAATTTGCTTTTGATTTACTGTCAACAAAAGTTGATTACTTCCCATTGGAACAATGGAAAAATGTAGTTGCCCAACAAGCCTTCGATACAGATCATGTAAAAGATTTAGAATTTGTTGATGTTGAGGGTGGTATTGGAAGTGGTGGAAGGGATGACCCTCATGTTGAAGAATTCGGTGTCTATAATGACGTACCGCGTTATGTAGATGACCGACTCGGATTCGTCTTCGGAAGCCACAATTTAACCTCGTTTAACCACTTCATCGATATACGTAAGGGTAAGGCAGAGGCCAAGTTCGACGATTTTGATGGGTACAGTTACCATCATGGCTCAGCGTCTAAGGGCCAATATGAGAAGAAAATGGGGGAAAAGGTGGATGAGGTAATCCAAAGGTGGTTTAACGATGAATATGTTCATGCCCCTGGCCAGAAATGGTATCGCGAATGCACTCCTTCAGTCGCTCGCTATTCCTTTTATGCCGATAAGGGGAAATATACAAATTACACCGATGAAAGTAAAGAGAGATTTCCACTTGCCGAATCGCTTGGGCATGAAGGAATGGGAATGCCTTATAGCGTATTCATGCCAGTAGACAACTTGGCTCGCTACTGGTATCAGTCTTACAAGACTTGTGAAAATCATGATCCTAAAGATTTAGGTTATGTGATGCACGCGATCCAAGACGCTAGTATTCCACACCATGCGTCGGGTACATGCGGAAATTGGCATGGCAAGTATGAACAATTAGTTGCAGATCGACTAGCATCATGGATTGCGGACCCCATCTTCAATGCGGGCGTCAAAAAGCTGTTTGAGGATTGGAATAAACTTGACGATTCACCTCCGAACTCACTCGATATTAGTGATGAATTCGTGAAGACTCCACATCGAAATTGGTCAATAGAGTGGTTAGTGACATGGATGGCATTGAACGCTTATCGTGCTTATGTGAGTGACTTTCAAAACTTTGCCAAAGGCTGGGTAGATAATGAACCTAGCATGAAAGAACTCACTAAGAAAGCGGCCGCTATGTGTATGCTTGTGCTTTATGATGTTAGCATTCTGGAAAGAGTTCGAAAATTCGATCCTGGGAGACTCACGATAAAAAGCCAACAGGGACAATGGTGTGTTGGTGAACTACACCCCGGAGGCATAATACCGAACTCCCTGGAAAAGTTTGATAGTCAGGCGGAGGCAGATCTTTGTCTGAAGATTATCCAACACTATGGAATGAACAATAAGTGTACGGCTGGAAAGATGGCTTACTATTTGACTAATGGGAAAGCACCCTTTAACAATATAACCCTAAATGGTCAACAAATGGTTCCCTTCAACCCCAGCAACATTGACTTAATATCACGGCACGCAATGCCAAAAGGGATTAAATATGTGATTGTAGAAAGGGGCAATGATATCATCGACTTTGGCACATCTCAGGGTGATGCCAAGAGAACCTATCATATCATCAAGAAATATAGCTTTAATCGCTATTGCTGGCTAGGAAACAGAAGTAACCCTGTCATGCAGTATTTCTTATATGACAAGATAGGACAACCCGTCCCACCTCCTTTGCCTGGAACGCCATAAGTGATTGGATCTTGCCGGGATAGAGCGTATTCCGAAAAGGGGTTACCGACCTTCTGATTAAAATATATTTTGCTTAAAGTTAAACCTTTGACGAATAGATTTTTCATACCGAAAATCACCCTGGCATCCACTGATGTCAGGGTGATTATTTGGAATAGGATGTGATAGAACCGCGAATAGGGGAAGGAGAGGGTTCCATCAAGCCCGCAGCAAGCATAGGTGGATGTGCCTGGACGCGACGAAGAATCCGATTACGTAGGAGATGATGAAGGAGCGATGATTGTGTAGGAAAAGAGAACCCTGCAAAAAGCAGGGCTGTTGTTTCCTGGAGTCTCCGGTCTAGCTCCATAACATTGTCTATCAAACGGTGGATCTCGTGGAGTCCTAAACCGAGGAGACCGGATCTACCTCATGAGTAGGGGAAGGAAGACTGGGTAACTTTTAGATAAGGCCTTCGAGAAGGCAATACATCATTCTTATAAAGTTCAATCGTGCTCATCCCGTTGAAATGGGGAATGCGGTAGGATACTTCCACTGAGTCATAGCTAATACTTTAATAATCGACATCCAGAAGAACCGGCCCCTCGTAGTCGAAGTATCTGCTAAATTGCCGATTCCAAAGAATATTCACAATCTCGTCAATCACTCACAATTCATAGTTCCCACTTTGGCCAGCTAGGATTGACGGTGAAGTAGGTAACCCTGTGTCGATAAATAAGTAATTCTCAATAACAGAATCGTCTGGTTGTAGAAGAAGACTTATGTCAATGATGGATTGCGGGATATCTAAGTTGATTAATAGGGGAACATCCATCAACGGATAGCCGAAGGTCGTTGTTCGGGAACTCGTAGTTACTGCACAGCTAAGCTCAGGCAGGGTGTTGAGGTTTGCATAGCTACAGCATTCTCGTCAACTTGTTTCCTGTAATGGAATATCCGATGGTACCGCTTTTGTAATCGGAGTGGTATCCACCCAGTAATCAGGAAACTGGAGGAGTCTTTTCCTGGTCACTGCCCAAATCCCTGCCGCCAAAGCCATGACCCTGCTTAACCGTAAGGCAAAATTTCCCTCTTTCATTCTAGCGTATTTTAAATTCAATATATCCCATAGTGAAAGTAAATGGGACAAAAAGAGGAAAAAAATAAGTGACTTTTTTCGAGTGAAATGATATTTAAACCATAGATATAAAACCAAAATGGATGTTGTTTTTCAGCTAGAGGGAACGTTCATGCAAAACAATAATGGAGTGTCCGCCATAACGGCTTAGCACATTCCGAAACTGATCAAATCATGTTAAGGATTGTACTGACGATATGCCGATTCTCATTTTATACTATAATTTTCTAAATACTCACCAGACTTAACCTATTAATTAAACCAAAATCCAATTTTATTGGGAGAATAGGCCAATGAGGCATATTACAAACTAAGTGGAAAAATTGTTTCTGAAATACTTATAGTCAACACCATGCATAAGAAGGTTTCAAGATGCCCTCACAAAAAAAATGCGCAACTCCTGGTTGTTTTGAGATAGCTTACGATAATTTCTATTGCGATAAATGTCTAGATGGACGATCGCCAAATAAAAGAGGCTGGGTAACTAATTTCGAGTGGATTAGAGCGAAATTATTGAGGGATGATGATTACAAAACAACTTTCAACAGAATGCTATTAAATTCTGATCAACTTAATTCGATATTAGATTCGTACGTTTATTTATTTCCAGAAGAGGCAATTCTACAGAAGAAACCGCCGGCATTAAAAACGAAGAAGACCAAAAAAATATTCCTTAGTTATGCAAGTGATGATTATTTAGATATTATTCCTGTTTATAGACAACTAAAAGATTGGGGGCATGAGCCCTGGCTGGACAAAGAAAAATTGTTGCCAGGACAAACATGGGAAATCGAAATCGAGAAAGCCGTCGAAAGATCTGACTTTTTCATAGCGTTTCTTTCCAAGAAATCGATATCTAAAGTAGGCTACGTACAGAAAGAAATGAGTATTGGACTAAAATACCTGACTTACCGCCCAATTGGAACAATATTCTTAATTCCTGTTCGCTTAGATGATTGTGCTGTACCTCATACGATTAAGAATATCCAGTGGATAGATATCACATCGAAGGATTTTTTAGACAAATTGTTCAATGCCATCGAGTTTGAACCAACATGATTGAAGGCAAACCTAACAAAACATATTAGAGCTCTGTCCAAAAAAAACAAAACCAAAATGGATGTGGTTTTTCAACTTATGGGGACTATTTAGACAAAATGAATTCTGGTGGGCGTGATCACAGTAGCCTACTTCAGTATTGATTTAGAAATTTTAATGGTGATAGGATTAAATATGATAAGAAGAAGAAATCCGTGGCAAGAAATC
>JBGSYX010000279.1:0-18106 GCA_041750735.1 Cyclobacteriaceae bacterium | reverse complement strand
GCCTTCCAATGGAAGGAGGAATACCAGTATTTCCCGGAGCTCAATGAGTTTTTCCACAAAACCAATGAAATTGATAAAAAGGCTGAAATCACCGGCTGGTTTGATTTGAAATAAAAAAGGGAGGTTTCTCCTCCCTGATTTTTTAACGAAAATATTTTTACCTATTCCGCACCGAGCTTCAGAATAATACCTCCTGTGAAGTCTCCTTGTATTATGGAGCTGGACGAACTAAGACCGGTACCACACCCTGACCCGCCTGTACTAATTCCGCAACCGAAGAATACGCCGTTAAAAGTCATCGGAGCCATGATACGAGCTTGCAGTCTGATCCCTATCTTATCATTCATAAAGTATTTGATACCGCCACCAAATCCTACTGCGAAATAGGTGGCATTATTGCCATTTTCAGTGTTTTTAAAATTAGCCGCTCCAATGTTAAAAATACCGAAAGGGATCACCGGTCCATCGCTAAGATCGCGAATTCCTCCCAGCCAGTAATAATTAGCCGAAACAGGTATACTTTGTTGCTCCCCGTCAAAGTCCCTGTATTCAAAATCCATGTTCGTATGATTCCATTCAAATTCAGCAATCATGTAACTTGGAAGCCTCACACCAAGACGCACTCCGTAATTCCCCATATCAGTGACTTTGGCGTTCTGGCTATTCCAATTGCCCTGATAAGTGGGCATAAATATGCTTCCTGTCCATAACCATCCACCGTAGGGTGT
Source organism: Cyclobacteriaceae bacterium (assembly GCA_041750735.1). Lineage (GTDB taxonomy): Bacteria > Bacteroidota > Bacteroidia > Cytophagales > Cyclobacteriaceae > JAAUQL01. The sequence goes on along the minus strand of JBGSYX010000279.1, from coordinate 17,378 downwards.
TAATTCCACCTGGGCAAAAAGCGATTGCGAAGCAACCATAACGATAACTAATAGTAGTGCTTTTTTCATTTCAGTTCGTTTAGTTGTTTATCTAAAACACACGCAATATAGGTATTTATTGTGTCTGGAAGCAGATCGGAGATAATTTCGAGCCATTTCTTGAAGGGTGAATTAACACACGAAAATGATTAATTGACATTGGTGAGGAGTTGCCTATAAAACCGGATTACATCTTCAAATTCTTCGACCGATATTCGTTCGTTTACACCGTGTATTGAACTGATATTCTCTTGGGTAATTTTCACAGGTAAAAACCGGTACACATTATCACAGATTTCATAGTAATATCTCCCGTCGGTGGCACCGAGTACCAGGTTGGGGACGGCAATGAGGTTAGGATAAATCTCTTTGATCGATTGTTCAATAGTCAGATATGCTGCACTCGCGGGATCGGAAACAGGACTAGGCTCACTGCGGAAATTGCGAAGTGTCAATTGAATGCGGTCGTCTGCCAGGGTTTTCGTTACAAATTGGTAAATATCATCTACACTATTACCTGGAAGAATCCGGATATTAATAGTAGCTGTGGCACTGGAAGGAATAGCATTCTCCTTGAATCCTCCGCTAATGATAGTAGGTACCATGGTCGTTTGTACCAGCGCATTTCCTGAAGGCGACTGTTGGTAAATTCCCAGAATCATGGAGCCGAAAAGTTTTTTGTTGGCGAATGCCAGTTTCTCCTGGAACCGCATTTCCGGTCCGGCGTAATCCAAAAACCTGTGAACCGGTTCGGAGATTCGTGCCTTAAAGGGGGCATTTCCAAGTTTGGTGAGGGCGTTGGTGATTACCTGGATAGCGGTTTCTTTTTGAGGCATTGATGAATGCCCACCGTCAAGTTCAACGGAAAGTTCTATTGTAGCAAAACCCTTTTCGGCAATGCCGATCAAAGCCACATCGGTCAACACACCGGGCACCAGCCCCTGGGTTATTGTCAATCCTTCATCCAGGACAAATTCCGGCTTAACACCCAGATTCTTAAGATGCGCGGTGATGGCTTTTGCCCCGTTTATTCCGCCAATTTCTTCATCATGACCGAAGGCCAGGTAAATGGATCTATTCGGAACAAAGCCTTCACCAAGCATCATTTCCACCGCTTCCATTATCCCGATCACACTCACCTTGTCATCCAACACTCCTCTTCCCCATATGGAGTTTTCATGAATTTTACCGCTGAATGGCGGAGCAAGCCATTTGGCAGAATCTGCAACATCGACCGGCACCACATCGTAGTGAGCCGTCAATACTATCGGCGCAAGATTGTTATCTACGCCCTGCCAATGGTACAGAATTCCAAATGTATTAATAGTGGTTTTATTGAGTTTCTCCTTCACTAATGGATAACTGTTATCCAGAAACTCAGAAAACCGGTGAAACTCCAGCGTATCAAATGCGGCTCCATTGCCAAACGAGATGGTTTTTATCTGGATGGCTTCTGACAAATGGTTCACAGCAGCCGGACTGATCGCTGCCTTTTCGACGGGTTCAAAATGTCGTTGTTTAGATTTAAAATTCGAGGTGTGTATAGCTAAATAGCCGACAAAAGCGACAATCAGAAAAATAAACGCTGACAGGATCTTTTTCATAATGAATACAGCATCATTAGACAAAGCTAAAACTTATCCATAATGCATGAAATCAATAATGGGAAATAGTAAATTCGCCGCATCCCAAAAAATTGACTCATGAAATCGTATATTAAATCTCTTTTTCAGATCCTTTGGCTAATCATTTTTCTTACTCCTCAGGCGATAGCGCAACCCGACATTCGCGCTATCGAGAAATACATCGAAAAAGCGCGCTTAGATTGGGATGTTCCCGGTATGTCGGTGGCGATAGTATATCAGGGAAAAATAGTGTCCAACCGGGGTTATGGCGCTTTGGAAGTTGGAAAGAAAGAAAAAGTAGACGAAAACAGTCTTTTTGCCATAGCATCCAATACCAAGGCTTTCACCACTACTGCTCTGGGCATGCTAAGTGATAATGGAAAGCTCGATTTTGATAATAGGGTTCAACAGTACGTTCCGTCTTTCCAGTTATACGATAGCTATCCAAGCGCAGAGACAACAGTTGCCGACCTGCTTTGTCACCGGATTGGTCTCGGTACATTCAGTGGCGACATTCTTTGGTACAAAACCGATTTCTCAACCGAACAACTGATCGAAAAAATAAGGCTTGTACCGCAGGCGTATGGATTTCGTAATGGTTATGGATATTCCAACCTTATGTTTATCGTTGCCGGCGAAGTACTTAAAAATGTCTCCGGTGAATCGTGGGATGTTTACATGAAGCACCGGATTTTTAGTCCGTTGGGCATGGACCGAACGATTACTTCGGTAGCTGAACTTGAAGCGATGGGTAATATTGCCATTCCTCATAAAATTGTAGATGGAAAAAACTTACCTATAGAATGGGTGAACTGGGACACGATGGGGCCTGCCGGAGGTATCATTTCTTCATCCACCGATATGGCGCAGTGGCTGCTGCTGAACCTGGATAACGGTCTATGGAAAACCGACACTTTGTTGAACCCTGCAACCCAGCAATTGCTCTGGACGCCCCACAATAATTTCGTCGTCTCCGAAAAATCAAAGAAGGCTATGCCCGGCACACTCTTTCGCGGATATGGTCTTGGCTGGGGTATCAATGATTATTTTGGGAACCGGGTTATTTCCCATGGCGGTGGATACGACGGCATGTATTCCCAGGTAGTGCTGGTTCCGGAGCAGCAGCTCGGCATCGTGATATTGACAAATACGATGAGGAGTTTTGCCAATCCGCTGAAAAATTATATCATCAATGCATTCATCAACAAGGACACACGTGACTGGTCAACAGAATTTCTCGTAAAGTCGAGAGAACCAGGTGAAGCAGAAAAACTCATAAAAACCCAGCGGGGGGCTCGTGTGCCCAGCACAAATCCTACTTTTGAATTGTCCGGGTATGCCGGTGAATATCATTCCGACTGGCTTGGACCGATACACATCACATTGAAAAATGATGCGCTTTTATTGACATTTGACCATGCACCGGATCTATCGGCACATCTGAGTCATTGGCACTACGACACCTGGGAAATAAAATGGGATAACGTCCATGCCTGGTTCGACTTCGGCACCATCCAGTTTCATTATAATACTGAAAGAAAGATTACCGGATTTGAATTTAACGTGCCCAACGACGACATCTTTTTTGAGGAAGTGAAGGTGGAGAGAGTTAAATAGCTCCACGGATTTCTTAATTTGGAATTTCAGGAAAATCCAGTGCAATCTGCCGCGTTTTCACTCTTGACTGTGATAATTCAGTAATTTTTCCATAATTTATGCTACTCTACTGCGAGTAATCATCCTTACTAACTGGGTTGTTTATTCAAAATAGTGAGTTGCCATGAACCTAAAACTGATAATTATAACCCTTTTACTTTCCGTCCTATGGCTGGAAGGCCTGGCAGACAAGGAAAGTATCAAACAACTCGAACAGCGACTTGTCAATGCCAATGATACAGCAAGAATTTCTATTCTTAATGAGCTCGCAAAGGTATATTCAAGTTCGGATTTGAACCGCGCAGAAGAGCTGGCTACACAAGCGTACTCCCTCCTCAGTATTTTCGATTATCCAAAACAAAAAACCATTAATTATAATCGTCTGGCTTATATTAAAAGTTCCCTGGGAAAATATAATGAAGCGCTGGCGTATTCAGATACTGCTATACAATTAAGCCATTCAACAGAACACCAATTGTTGGCCCAAAGCTATGATACGCGTTTTTCCTTATTTTTTCAGAAAGGCGATTATTCCAGTGCCCAGGAAGCTGCCGAAAAAAGCAATACATACGCCATAGAAGAAAATGATTCAAGCCTTATTGCCAAATCCTACGACAACCTGGGGATTATCAAGGGTATCAAAGGAGCCCATACTGAAGCGACGGATTATTTTATGAAGTCATTGCAAGTTTACGAGAGACTGGGAAATGCTGAGTTTATCGGACTTTCATTACTCCATATAGGACATACTCTGGAACTGGCCGGAAACTATCACAAAGCTTCGGATTATTTGAAAAAGGCATTAGAACAAAATAGAAAGGCGGGAAACAAATACAACGAGGGGTGGTCTCTACTGAATCTTGGTGTTGTGTACAGTAGAAAAAATGAGATCGATTCAGCGGTCTATTATTATGAACAGGCGCTGAAGATTGCAGAAGACATCAATAATCAACGCCTCATTCTTACCTGCCTCGACAATATCGGCGGAAAGTACACATTGAAAGGTGATTTTGAAAAAGCGAATTATTACTTACAAAAAGCCTATAAATTGTCCGAGTCATCTGGTCAAAACTCACGGGCCGTCTATATCATCGGCAATCTCGCGGAGAATTACCTCTTCATGGGACAATATGATTCTGCCAGGATATTTGGCGAACGACAACTTCAAATAGCACTCGAAAGCGATCTTATTTCAGAACAAAAGGTGGCCTATTTTAACCTGGCTCAGATATACGATAGCCTGGGGAATCATGAAATGGCCTACCATTCATTGTTGAATTATATCGCCGTGAACGATACAATATTCAGTAAAGAAAAATCTCAGCAAATTGAATCACTTCGCGAATCTTTTGAAGCGGAGAACAAAGAGCAGGAAATAGACAATCTAAAGGCAATCAATGAAAAAGTACGGTATCGAAATATCAGCTTTGCCGGGGCGGCAATTTCCTTTCTTATTCTGGGTGCGTTGCTCTATTATGTCCAGAACTTAAGAGTCAGACGAAATCGGATTTTACTCGAAAAAGAAAAGGAATTGGATCAATTAAAGTCACGCTTCTTCGCCAATATTTCGCATGAATTCCGAACCCCGTTGACATTAATCCTGGGACCTATTGATGATCTTATTTCAAAAATTGACCAGGCAGAAATAAAGAAGCAACTTAAAATCATGCAGCGCAATGCCGGCCGGTTGCTGGACCTTGTGAATCAGTTACTCGATCTCTCCAAAATAGAATCAGGTAAACTCCAGCTAAACATTTCCAGAACAGACATAGTCCCTGTGATCAAAGGTGTTGCAATGTCGTTTCATTCCGTTACCGAACAAAAGCATATCCAACTCGAACTGGATGTGTATCCCGATAATTTGGAGATGAATTACGACCTGGCCAAATTCGAAACCATCCTTACTAACCTGCTTTCAAACGCTTTTAAGTTTACTGGCGAGCATGGAAAAATCAACGTTTCCTCTTTAATCGTAAAAAAAGGCAACAAATCAGGAGAACGAGAATTTCTGAGAATTGCGGTAACTGACAACGGGCAAGGTATTCCGTCAGCAGAGGTTGACCTGATCTTTGACCGCTTCTATCAATCCGACACCAACCAATTACTGCAACAGGAAGGTTCCGGCATCGGTTTGGCGTTGACCAAAGAATTGGTTGAACTTCATCAGGGAAGTATCAAGGCTTTAAGCGGCGTTGGGGAGGGGACACAAATTATTATTGAACTTCCAATTGATGTGCCTTTAAACGAAGGGCAACAAGCGATCTCCGAAGTATCCAGACCAGAAAAAGTGATTAAAATCCACGATGTTGCGGATCCATTGGATGAGAAAATCGAACATTCGAAGGGTGATCGTGCGATAGTGCTGGTTATTGAAGATCACGAGGATGTGAGGCATTATATTCACGAAATCCTCAGTAAAGAGTATGACATTATTAGCGCAAACCATGGAGAAGAGGGAATATCCAAGGCTTTGGAAACAATACCCGACCTCATCCTTTCCGATGTGATGATGCCCAAAAAGGATGGCTTTGAAGTATGTACTGCTTTGAAAAATGATGAAATATCCCGATCATCCTGCTAACTGCCAAATCAGATTCAGAAGATAAGATTGCGGGTCTGTCGACAAAGGCAGATGATTATGTCACCAAACCATTCGTACCCAGGGAATTACTTTTGCGGATTGAAAACCTAATTGCTTCCAGAAAAAAACTCAGAGAAAAGTATAAAAAAGAAGGAGTGCTTCGCCCGAAGGAAATGCAGGTAAATTCCATCGATGAGCAGTTTCTCAATCGCCTGATCGAAATCGTGGAAAATAATATGGACGATGAACTGTTTGGCGTGGAGCAATTAGGATCTGAATTAGGAATGAGTAGATCGCAATTACATAGGAAATTGACTGGATTACTCGGTCAGGGTCCAAATTTATTCATTCGTACATTCAGGCCGCAGAGAGCTCATGATTTACTCAAGCAAAAAGCCGCGACTGCATCTGAGATTGCATTCAAGGTTGGATTTGGAAGTCCCTCCTATTTCACCAAATGCTTCCATGAACATTTTGGTTATACGCCTTCGGAAATGCCGGTTGATAAATAATTTGACTCTACGCTCTATTTATGGCTGATTTTATATAACCCGCTGGCATGTGGCATTAAACTCTGACTAAACGTACCAGCGAATTCTCCAACTACTTCATCTGTCCATAGATTTGTGATGATGCATGATCCATCGAGCCCGAGATCAGTCAATTTCACCTGGAACTCCAAGGGTGATACTTCTTCAGAAATGTTGAATAAAGCCAGGTAAACATCATCGTTCTTAGTGCTTTCTGATGTGATGGCTACCTTGTCCTCTGTCCTGAAAAGTTGTCTGACATTCCTGCTTTCCCTGTGCATATCAAGGACATTTTTATTTGTGAGCAGCGAAAGGGTGAAGGCATCATTGGAGGGAAGATCGCCGCCAAAAAACAGCGGAGATTTGAATATCATAAATAGCGACATCAAAGAATATTGTTCATCCTGAGTCAGGCGGGTCATGCGATCTTCGCCTCGCTCACCCCGTATTGATATGCGGCCCAGTGGAATCATATCGCAGTCGGGCCAGGTTCCAGGTGCAATATGTGGATACCAACCTTCGGCCACTTCAAGGAGATGAAGAACATCCTTCCAAACATCCCAAACATCATTGACCATTCGCCACATATTGGCATGTTCTTTTACGTGATCAGCCGATTCAACGGGTGTTGGTCCGGGGGATGTGCTTAATACAATCGGTCGGCCACATTGATCAATTGCTTTTCGGATTAGTTCAATTTCTCCAGCATGGTAGATTGGCGCAGAAAGGTCGTCTATCTTCACGAAATCCACACCCCATGCTGCATACATATCAAACAGCGAATTGTAATATTCTTGGGCGCCTGGCTTTTCTGCCACAATGGTAAAATTGTCCAGTAACCAACGGCACTGGTTTTCCGGAGAATAAAATTGGTCAGCGGTGATACCGTTGGTTCCCTTTATAGGCAATTTATTTTCAACAGCCACTTTTGGAATACCCCGCATCAGATGGATGCCGAATTTCAACCCCTTGCCGTGTACATAATCCGCCAGTTCCTTAAATCCTTTTCCATCTATTGCGGAAGGAAACCGATTAACAGCCGGCTGATATCTTCCAAATTCATCCAGAACATACCGCGGATCGGTCTGATTGTACCCTCCAGCTTTATCATTTTCCACAAACCAGCGAATATCGACGACGATGTATTCCCAACCAAAGGATTTTAGATGCTCAGCCATGTAGTCTGCGTTGGCCTTTACTTCGTGTTCCTCGACGGTGGGTCCGTAACAATCCCAGCTATTCCAGCCCATGGGTGGCGTAGCAGCCCAGTGTTTAAATTCCCCGTTGGTAAAAATCTTTTTCTGATCAGTTTTAGTGCAACTGATTAGAAAAATGATGATCGATAAAACACTAAAAAGTTGAATAAGCTTAGTTTTCATAATGATAAAAATTTATTTCCAGTGACAATTTTGGATTGATACTCGAGCGGAAGCACGCCTATTCAAAAGCCAACTGTTCAGAAAAAAATGGCAGTGTTTTGGAACGGATACGATCGGCGATTCGATTGAGGTGGTCCCCTTCGTAGCTTTCATAAACATGTGGTATTTTATATGCATCCAATAGCTCATGTAGTTTTTTAGTCGAACCACTGATTCCATAATCCTGGAGTCCCGCATCCATGGCAATCGCATGGAGTTTTTTCAGATTTGGAATATACTGGTCAATTTCATATAAAGTCCTGTTGGCTGAGAATTTGGCCGCGATTTCAGGAAGTACTACGCCATTTGCAAACGGCAAATCGAGATAAAATGGCGGTTTGTTAGGATTGGGTGCCCATGCTGCAGCAGAGGCCAAAGTAGCTATAACTCCAAAATTGGCGCCTTGCAGCTGGTCAATAGTAGTTATGGCTTCAACACTATTCATAAACTCGATGTTGTTGGTTACGGCGCCATCCATACAACAAGCACTCAGTAGATAAATGGCCGACCAGACCTCGGGGTATTTCATTCCAAGCCTTATGGTGCCGTATCCACCCATCGAATGTCCTGCCAGACCACGGCTTTCCGCTTTGGGGAGTGTGCGATAATTGGTGTCAATATACCCTACAAGCTCTTTAGAAATGAATGTTTCCCAGTCACCGATGGTAACAGAGCTCGAATACATACTACCCTTAAACCGGTTGTAGGCGTTGGGCATCACGACAATCATTTCTTTAGTCTCTCCTTCAGCAAGTGCGCTATCAATTACAGCATGTAAATTGATCCAGTGTTCTTCCCACCCAAACCACTTGCTTTCATTATCTGTAAATCCATGCAGCATATAGAGCACCGGATATCTCCTGCCGGGATCCGTTTTATAGGATGGCGGCAGATAAACGGTAACCTCACGTTCTGCCGGGTCGCCCACCAGGTTGCCTTCGATGGCATGACTATATACTTTGATGTGTTCTTTCGTGCCTTGCTGAGCTTGAGCGATCAGGTATGAAATGGCTACAGCAATCAAGGAAAGCAATAGGATTCTTTTCATGGGAATGCAGATAAATATTGGGTGAATTTAGCGGAAGTATTTTTTAAGTAAAATTTAACGATGCCATAATTCATTTCAATATAAGCCTGGACAAGAGGCCTGTAAACAATTAAAACTTACATAATGGGAAATCCTCTTTTTCTCGACTGAAATTAACAAGGGCTTTAAATAGTTTTCGTAAAAAAATTTAGCCTATCATGAAAACGAATTATCTTTTTAGAAAATGCCTATTTATTTCAGCAATAGCCTTCTTCGCTAATCTGGCACTTTTTGCACAAGTTGATGTCAAGTGGAAAAAGGACCTTTCCTCGCCTATTCATTGGCAGGAAGTAACATCACTCGGAAATCTTATTGTAAGTTCCGGCAATCAATTAGCAGGAGTGGATACTGAAAGTGGCAGTATTATCTGGAGTAAAATCGATTTGGCAGGGATAAGCCGGGATGCTTACAGCAAAATTCCGAACAGCCCGTTTTTTACAATTGCCAAAGGGAATAGCATCATATTAATTGATGAGTTTAGCGGTGCCCTCGCATTTGATTCTGAAAAAGCTGGAGTTAAAATAATTGAAGACTATTTTTTTCTATACAGGGCCGATGCAATTCTTGTAGCAGGGACCTCCTTCAGTGGTGATCCAATTATGGTTTCTGTCAGGATGTCCACAGGTCAGGTTTTCTGGAGTATGAATGAGAAGTTTGGCAAAATTGTCGCGGCAACTGAACTGAATGACCAGGATTTACTCATTGTCACCCTGTTCAATAATTACAAAATCAGCGCCATGTCGGGAAAGATAATATGGAAAGCAGTTAATTCTTCTGAAGCAGCGCAACTGGATAAAATGGGCGCCTTTGGTGCTTTAATGAAATCGGCCGCGGAAAACATGACAATGGACATGGAAATCGAATTACGCTACTACAGACCCGAGGGAAGTGATGTGTTTTATATAGGTTCACAAAAGGAATCAGAATCGGGAATAACTTCTTCTTCCGGCACTCAAACAGTAAACTACAAGAATGTCTATAATGCCTACCGCATCAGCGACGGTGGTTTAGTCTGGAACAAAAGCCTGGAGGTAAGTGGAAAATTGGGACATGTGGCTTTTTTGAAAAATGGTATGTTGATTTTACCGGACGATGGCAACAGGACTAAAATCAATTTATACGATTATGCGTCACAGCAAGGAATATGGGGAAAAAAAGGAAATGGAATTGCGATAAAAGGAGGTGTGTATGACTACATGGAAACCGATAATGGGATATTATTGGTGACACAAACATCAAGCAATAATTTCCTGAATTATCTGGATCCCCCTACCGGAATGATCACTTTTGAGAAACCCGTGCAGGTTGACGGAAGAGTAGTAGGAATAGTTCCACTTTCTTCAGGAATTCTGTATATCACTACAGAATCGATGAATATTCTTGATCCTGTGACCGGATCATTGAAATGGGCGAAAAGTGTAACGACAAGTCCTGAGTTGACCGCCCGTCACGATGGAAAAATTTATGTTTTTGATTATAAAGCTCAAAAACTGATGATAGTCGATGAAACCACAGAATCTGTGCGTCCGCAATCTGATTTCCAATTGAAATTTTTAGGTGGCGAATCACCGCGAAATCTTGAAGTGATGGAAGATGGGATATTCCTATATTCTGATCAGAACGTGGCTAAATATGATTTTGAAGGCAAAGTAAAATTCCAGGAGTATTTTCCGGCACCAAAAGAATCAGGTTGGAAAAGGGCATTACTTTATGCCGAGGCAGTAAGAGGAGCTTATGTTGGCGCTTCTGCTTATTATGTATCAGGAGTGATGGCGGCTGTTGAAGATGATGTAAAGAAAGAAGATGCCGCAGCCGGAGAAATGGTCAGTCAAATCAGCAATGCCTATGGAGATTTAGGCAACTATGCAGCAAGCTATGCGGCTACCGCCATGAAAAAGGCGAATGCCCGATTTAAAGCGACACAGTCTGGAAGAGATTTTATGTTTATCATGTCCGTAATGGACAAGAATGTTGAATTGCTCATGGTCAGTAAAACAACAGGCAAGGTCAATGGAAAGATAAACCTTGGAAAAGATAAGGAGCCGGTTTACGCGGTAGATGACGTTACTGGCCAGGTTTACTACCTGGAAGGAGATAAACTCCTCACCTCATATCAGGTAAAATGATCATAAGGCTGCCCCAAAATAGGACCACCTTTTTTTGTGAAAAATCATCCCGGCCAGGCAACCGGGATTTTTCATTTATTGGTTATTAAGCCTGATTTAAGGCTATTTGCGACAAATTTTACAGCATTTGCTACAAATGTGATACTTCCTCATAGGCTTTAAAACCCACCTTTGGATCATGTTTTATCCAACTATTAACTAAAATTTTAAAGCCATGAAAAGTTTATTAAAAGCGACCAGAAACACACTATTAATTCTCCCACTTCTTGTAGTATTCCAATGTACAAATGAGCAGGGAGATTCAATGGATCATGCATCTCTTATAGATGCCTTTTTTGACAGCACTCCTTCCTGGGCTAATCCGAAAATTGAACCTGAAGAGGATCAGTTTATTGAAAATGTGGAGGTGAAGGATAGTAACACGGATGATAGTTATGACTGCCCCGTCTTTGAGAGAAATATGGTCACCACTATACGCAATTTTGTATCTGCTGGCACCAATTTCGGAACAATATGGCCGGGCGCATTGTTACAGGGCAAGTCACTGGAAACAGGAAGTTTGAAGCCATTGAGCGTTGGGCAGAAACGGGCTCCAATCACACTAACGACCAACCTCGTACTCGACAAAACATCGATTACCATAGATCCGAGCAGTGCTAACGCCCAACAGGCTGTTGCAGATTTCATGATTGCAGCCGGTAAAATGCCCGAAGGCGCCGGCACAGGAACAATGAATTTCAGGATAGAGGAAGCAACGACCTTTGAACAGTCAATGCGACAGATGGGAGTGAGCGCCGGATTTACCGAGCCACAATCAAACGTTGGCCTGGATGGTAGTTTAAATGTAAGTAAAAGCCGCACCAGCAAAACACATACAGTAGTTGCGAGATTTGTTCAGGAAATGTTTACAGTACGTATCGCTGATGATATGATATATACGCCGGCTGATTTTTTTACCTCCGACTACACCGCAACAGACCTTGAAGAATTAGAGAAAAAAGGGGAAATAGGTGCTGAAAACATCCCTATTTATATCGAGTCAGTAACATATGGAAGAATCCTGTTATTTTCTCTCGAATCACAATCTGTAGAAAGTGCCAATAAATTGGAAACTGCCTTGGCTGCTTCTATGGATAAATATGCTAAAGCGGGGGGTGAGCTTGATGACAAGCATGACGAGATTTTTAGTACGGCCTCATATAAGATATTCTCAGCAGGCGGTACAGGAGATGCTGCCAATGCCATGATCGGAAACCTCGATTGGAGCAAATTTTTTGTTGATTCTCCGGCCTCCACAGCAGTTCCGATTTCCTTTGTAGCTAAAACTGTAAAAGATAAACAACCCGTTGACCTGGTGTTCAATCTTAAATATGAAATCCGTGATAATTGCAGTATCATTGAAGTTATTGAACCTCCTGCGCCTGAAGTAGATTATTATGAAATCACAGTTGAATGGACAAATACCGACAATACAGGTCTTTGTTTTGGTGGTTCAAGCTACGGCACCTGTAGTCCTTCCGCTTATGTGAAATTGGACAAAGAGATTTCATTCACTAGACTTACCCTTCCTAACAGTTATAGGAGAAATTTCCAACTATTTCCTGATGATTCTATGGAATTCTGGGTGAGATCATTGGGTTATTTAAAAGTTTCAGGATTACTCCCTAATCTGACCACTAAAACCGCATTACAAAAATACAATGCTCAGAATTTGAAAGAAGGAAATTCGACCTTGAGACATACGCTTTCAAACCTGGCTGGAAGTGTCACACTTACTTACAGTATAAGTAAAGTGACACACTATAAATAAATTTCAGTAAATCCACATTGATAAAATTTTAACCCACATTTAAGAGAAATTGATTTATTTATAGTTGGATTTTGGGCTCTGCCAGCATAATCGTGGTTGGTAGGGTCCATTTTTTTATATCTGGTTTTATTGAGAAATAGAAACGATCATATATCCATTGAAAGAATAATCCTGTCTATAATTTCCTTGTAATGGTTTTTGGCTTTGGATGCTTTAGATATTGTCTGATTTTTTGATATTCAGGATGATGCATCATAGTGTTTTCTTACATTCAGTCATACCTGCTTTCAATTTACATGATCCATTTTACTATTAACCTTTGCCAAATGATCGATCATTCCATTAAAGATGAAAAAATGAAATGGCAGTAGTATAAACCAATATAGCCTTCCAAAAACTCCTCTCGGCCGGAAAGTGGCTGTCTGGCGCAACACATTTTCATTGTTAATGGAAAACTCGAGCCACGCTTCGCCAGGGAGTTTCATTTCAGCAAACAGGAGCAAACGTTTTCTTTCTTTATCCGCAAGGATTACTCGCCAAAAATCCAGCGCATCACCTGCATTGATCTTATCCGGACTGGTGCGGCCGCGGCGCAGTCCCACACCACCAGCTAATTTGTCCAGAAAGCCTCGTACTTTCCATAACCAAGTGGCATAGTACCACCCTTGGGTACCTCCTATCGACCATATCTTTTGCATGGTACTCACCGGCTCAGCAATTCTTCGCCATTTCACATCCTTAAAGCATCCGTATTCAGGAACTTTTACAAAGTCGGATAAGGAACCATTAAAACCACTACTTGCATGAGAATCAATCCAACTCGACACAACTTCATTCTGCTGAATTCTTTCAAATGCCATCCGGATAGCCTGATCACAATTTATCAGTTCGATGCCCAGTAAATTTGAAATGTCATTGTTTCTGCAAATGACAGGGACACGCATGCTATTTACCAGATTCACCGCCAGTGGATAGGAAGTGGAAGTAACAAAGTAGAGCCAGAAACTCGATAGTCGCGGAGTCATGATCGGGATAGTAATAATCAGCCGCTTCAGCCGACGAATTTTCGCAAACTTCAAAAGCATCTCTTTGTAGGTGAGAATATCCGGCCCGCCAATATCGAAATCGGCATTGAATGTGTTCTTATTAAAAAGGCTCAGCGATAGAACCTGGATTACATTTCGTATAGCTACTGGTTGGGACTGGGTGTTGAGCCAACGTGGAGCCACCATAATTGGGAGCTTCTCGACCAGATCTCTGATGATTTCAAATGATGCACTTCCCGACCCAAGAATGATCCCTGCACGGATAGCCGTGAAATTGTAATTTCCGGCTGCAAGTATATCCTCAACCGTTTTTCTCGACGACAAATGTTGTGACAATTCCGGAGCATTCGTGATTCCTCCCAAATACACGACATGCTTCACATTGGTTTTTTTTAGCCTTTCCCTGAAATTGAGTGCAGATTCACTTTCGAGTTCCTTAAAGTTATCAGTGCCTGCAGACATGGAGTGAACCAAATAATAAGCTCCTTCTATATCTTCGGGTATGTGGCTGAGTGTCTCCTTTTTCAAAAAATCCACTTCAATGGTTTCTACCTGCGGCGAGGTTTCAACCTCCGGCACAAAACGGCTCTTTTCCCGCACACAGCAGACTACATGGTATCCCATACGCACCAGCACTGGCAGCAGTCGTTTCCCTATATAACCATTAGCGCCTGTGAGTAATACTTTCATTGAATCTGGAATAAATGAATATACTCAACATTAAAAACAGAAATAGGTTTACATCACAATAAATTTGAGCTACATACTGGCAATACAAAATGCCAGAAATAAAACTCCCAGATATGACCCTTTTCTGGGAAAACCTGTTTTCGATATCTTCAGGTTAAACTACTTTTCGGTATATTGTTGATATTATTTTTACGTGACACACTGATCCCACTTTTATGAAATCTCTTATTGCCATTTTACTGGTTTTCCTTCCATTCCTTTCACTTTCACAGGAAACGAACCACCCCCGAAATCTCGACTGGGATCACGAGCGGCACGCCTGGACTTCCTATTGGATTACCCATCCGGGTGAGTCTGTGGTTGATTATGGCGTATTTCTATTTCGGAATAAGTTTACCATCAGCGAAGTGCCGGCATCCTTCAAGGTGTACGTTTCGGCTGACAACCGTTATCGCCTTTTTGTTAATGGTCAGGAAGTGAGTTTTGGTCCGGCCCGTGGAAGTCTTGAATTTTGGAATTATGAAACGTTGGACTTATCCCCATTCTTAGAAAATGGCGAAAACACCATTGCCGCAGAAGTGTATAACCTCGGCCCTTTTCGCCCAGTGGCCCAGTTTTCCTACGTCACGGCATTTATATTTCAATCGGAACTCTTGGGCGATGAGCTCAATACCGGCTTCGGCAATTGGAAAGTTACAAGGAACCATGCCTATCATCCAAGACTGGTGACCCCGGAAATGGTTGTCGGAAAATACTATGTCGCCGGTCCTTGTGACAGTATTGCAGGAGCCGACATGCTCAAGGATTGGCAGCTAAATCAATTCGATGACAACCGATGGACAGCGCCAAAACGAATACAAAAAGGATCTGGGCGGGGATATATGCATGGATCACCCTGGATGCTGATTCCCCGGAACATACCCCCACTACAGCAGAAAACTTTGCGCTTTGCATCGGTGGCCCGAAAAGACAATACGCTTCCGTTTGAAGAATTACTCAATAGTAAAAAATCTCTGACTATTCCACCCAATTCCAAAGTCAGTGTATTGATCGATCAATTGGAGCTGACCATGGGATTTCCGGAATTGCTTGTATCTGGCGGGAAGGGCAGCCATATCAAGGTTACGTACGCTGAATCCCTTTACGACAGCCGGAAACAGAAGGGCAATCGCAATGAAACGGAAGGAAAAGAAATCCATGGATATTCTGATGTTTTTATGCCCGATGGGAGAAACCAAATGCTCTACCGGCCGCTATGGATCAGGACTTTTCGTTTTGTACAATTGGATATTCACACGGGAGCTGACGCACTTACTATCGAAGATTATTATTATGTTTTCACCGCTTATCCATTCAAAGAAAAGGGCCATTTTTCCAGCGATAATGGTGATTTGTCCAAAATCTGGAATGTCGGCTGGCGGACTGCCCGAATGTGCGCCCTGGAAACCTACATGGATTGCCCTTATTGGGAGCAGCTCCAGTACCTTGGCGACACGCGTATACAATCACTTGTTTCGCTTTATGTTTCAGGCGATGACCGACTCATGCGGAATGCGCTACTGACTGCCGACCGGTCAAGAATCGCTGACGGACTCACGATGGCTCGCGGACCTTCATTTGTGCCGCAGATCACGCCGCCATTCAGTCTTTATTGGGTAGATATGGTTCACGACTATTTCATGCATCGCGATGATCCTGAGTTTGTACGACAATTCCTGCCTGGAATCGAGGCTGTGATCGGTTGGTTTGAAAGAAGGATGGATAAAAATGGGATGCTCGGCCAACTTGAATGGTTTAATTTCACGGACTGGACGAAAGGATTCCTGTGTGGTGCTCCGGCAGGAGTCGATGATGGGAATTCGGCACTTATTTCCCTGAATCTTGTCTATGCGCTTCAGCGCGCGGAAGTGCTGTTCAGGTATTTTGGGGAAATTGAAAAAGCTGATGATTATCTGGCGCTATCAAACCAAATCAGGACTTCAGTATACCGGGAGTGCTTCGAATCCGGGCGTGGACTTCTTGCGGATACTCCGCAAAAACATGAATTTTCACAGCATACAAATATCTTTGGAATTCTTACCGAAACTTTTCCCAACGATCAGGTACAGCCCGTGATGCAAAGGATATTATCTGATACTGGCCTTATACAAACCACTATCTACTACAAATTTTACCTGATGGAAGCGCTGAAAATAGCCGGACTTGGCAACCAATACACCGACCATTTGCAACCCTGGTATGACATGCTTAATGAAGGACTCACAACATTTGAGGAGGGCGATTTCGATGACCGTTCCGATTGTCATGCCTGGGGCTCAAGCCCGCTTTATCACTTTATGTCCATCGTCGGAGGAATCAGTTCGGAAGCGCCTGGTTTCAAAAAAATCGCTATTTCCCCATCATTCGGAAAACTGAATGACATTGCCGTTTCAATCCCTCATCCAAATGGTATATTGAGGATGGAGTTGAAGAAAAATAGAGAAACAAAATTGTATGGTACTATTACACTTCCTGAAGGCACTTATGGGGAATTCCGTTGGCAAGGGAAAACTATTCCACTATTCTCTGGTACAAATACCATCGATTGACTTGAATAAATTGGTGGCAACGCGTCACCAACAATTACTTTTCGCAATTGCATCATAAGAAAAATTGATAGCCCCCGTTTATTGCCCAACATAAGTTTGTGGCCTTTTAGGGTAATTTACGTAGTCACGTTCACTATATTTGCCACAAAGTATATTGTCCCATATGGCATTTGACATTTTTA
>JBGSYX010000278.1:0-11479 GCA_041750735.1 Cyclobacteriaceae bacterium | reverse complement strand
GAAAACGAAGGCGATTTTATCTGTGCAGCAGAATGCACAACCCCAGAGATCATCAATTTTATGGCTATGCAGGGCAGGGGACTTATTTGCACCCCGCTTATCGAGGATCGTTGCGACGAACTCGGCCTTGAACTAATGGTTGGGAAAAACACAGCAATACATGAAACACCCTTCACCATATCGGTGGACCTGAAAGGCCATGGATGTACCACTGGTATTTCGGCTGAAGACCGTTCAAAAACCATCAGGGCGCTGGTGAATCCTGAAACTAAACCTGATGAGCTCGGAAGGCCAGGTCACGTGTTTCCATTGAAAGCAAAAACCGGCGGAGTTTTGCGCCGCGCAGGACATACCGAGGCTGCCATAGATTTTGCCCGACTGGCAGGGTTTTATCCAGCTGGCGTACTGGTCGAAATTATGAAGGAGGATGGCACTATGGCGCGACTTCCGGACCTTCGACAAGTGGCTGATAAATATGATATGAAACTCGTATCGATCAAGGACCTCATCGCCTATCGCATTACCACCGAATCGCTGATCGAAAAAGTAACTGATGTAAACATGCCAACGGAGTCCGGAAACTTCAAATTGGCAGCGTATAAACAAAAGAGCACCGGAGATATACACATGGCACTGATCAAAGGACATTGGGAAGCGGACGAACCGATCCTGGTGCGTGTTCATAGTTCCTGTGCTACAGGCGATATTTTCGGTTCCTATCGTTGCGACTGCGGTCCTCAGTTGCACGCAGCGATGCAGATGGTGGAGAAGGCCGGAAAGGGCGTCGTATTATATATGAATCAGGAGGGCAGGGGAATTGGTTTGCTCAATAAGCTAAGAGCGTATAAACTCCAGGAAGATGGATATGACACCGTGGAGGCCAATCACAAGCTTGGTTTCAAAATGGATAATCGCGATTACGGCATAGGGGCGCAAATACTGCGTGACATTGGCGTGAAAAAAATCAAGTTGATTTCCAATAATCCAAAGAAGCGCACCGGATTGCTGGGTTACGGTCTGGAAATAATTGAAAGTGTGCCTATTGAAATCGCACCAAACGAGCACAATCTTCGTTATCTTACAACCAAACGGGATAAAATGGGTCATGATATACTGAAACATCATTGACGATTCATTATGCGCAAATTCTGTTTTTTAGTTCTTGGATTCATAATGGCGACCATCGCCAGTGCTCAGGAGTTTCCTTCTGAGATATGGCATAATGGAAAGGTCGTGTTGCTTTCGGAGGATACGATTACAGGTCAGTTAAAGTATGATTTTCAGAATGACCTCGTTCAGGTCAACATTCAGAATGTTCTGCAAACATATAGCGCAAGAAAAATCCTCTATTTCCAGCTCTATGATGAGACGATAAAAACCTACCGGCATTTTTATGCATTACCGTATAATGTCCAGGCTAATTATAAAGTTCCCATTCTTTTCGAGGCGCTATTTGAGGGAAAGCTTTCTCTCCTTTGCCGGGAAGAAATTGTCACCGAATCCATGCCGAATTATAATACATACCCTTATTCCCCATACTCCTATCCGGGAAATCAGTATTACAATCAATCGCGAACAAGGCTCAAATACACCTATTTTTTCCTGGATCAGAACGGAGAAATTCGCATGTATAATCTGAAAAAGAACGAGTTAATGTCCTTTTTCCCCAAGTACCAACAAGAGGTAAAACAGTATATCAAAAAAAACAAGCTGGAGCACGACAGTATTCGCGACCTTGTGCGTTTGACAGCCTATTACAATGCCCTGATGGGCGACAAATAGTTATTCCAATTTATTTATGGGTAAACCACTTATTCTTGTGTCGAATGATGACGGCATTAACGCGCGGGGTATACGTATCCTGGTCGATCTCATGAAATCGCTTGGCGACGTTGTAGTCGTTGCGCCGGATGGTCCACAATCGGGGATGGGACATGCAATCACAGTTGGTAACACCTTGAGACTAAGCGAGACGCATCATTTTGATGGGGCAATTTCCTATCAGTGTAGCGGTACACCTGCCGATTGCGTGAAAATGGCAAAAGGTCATGTACTGAAAGGGAGAAAGCCGGACTTGCTGGTCAGCGGAATAAACCATGGCAGTAACACATCTATCAGCGTCATTTATAGCGGCACCATGTCTGCCGCACTCGAGGGTGCGATTGAAGATATACCTTCGGTAGGGTTTTCGCTATGCGATTATTCGCTGGAAGCGGATTTTTCCCATGTGCATGAACATGTGTTGAAAATCTCTAACCAGGTTCTTAAAACCGGTCTGCCAAAGGGTGTAGCACTCAATGTAAATTTCCCTAAGATAAAGGATGAGCCAATCAGGGGATTAAAAATATGTCGCCAGACCAGAGCCAAGTGGCAGGAAGTATTCGACAGGCGCCTGGATCCTGCCGGTAGAGAGTATTTTTGGCTTACCGGCAGTTTTGTTCTTCAGGACAAAGGGGAGGATATCGATGAATGGGCAATCGATAATAATTATACTGCTGTAGTACCGGTATCGTTCGATCTCACGGCATATCACGCCATCGGGGTACTCAATAAGGAGTGGGATTTTTAACGCCCCAATCTGTATTTCACATAGAAATTTAACGCGGGCGTTACTTTGTTAAAAGTCCGGCCGTAGCCTGGGATGGAATAGATGGGTATTTCTTCCCTGTTGGTGAAGTCTGCAAGAATTCTTAGACTTCCGTTCCAGCCAAGGATCAGACGGCTCTTTGGATTTTCCTTCTTTTTTTTCCCAAAACCCATAAAAGTCTCCGTACCGATAATCAGCTCAATCCATGAAGCTTGCACATTTTCAGAGCCAAATCCATCCTTATAATCTTCCCAATAATCGCTTTCGATCAGAAATTCACCGTTATCGCTGAAATGGCTCATGCCATATCGCAACCCGGCGAAGTAAAAGTTCCTGGGGTCGTACGAAGTATAATAATCAAGCCCAATCCGGGCGTATTGTCCTTCAACGGTATAATTAACTGCATTATCGTACGCTTTGAGCGGATTCAATACCATAGAGCCAAATTCGGTAACCAACACTATCCGCTCGAAAAAGCGCACATTCACACCTGCTTCAATTTTCGTTTCAAATTGTGTCCACGCCATGAGCAGTTTACCGAAGTCAAGTTTTAGTTCTACTCCAGAGACAAACTTTTTTTGGTAAATGCTATCTGTAGGCGTAGTTGTTACGGTGTCAGTAGGTATTTCCACCCGATCTTCCTCATCAGGGTCCTGGCCGAATACCAGCACACTACTCAAGATAAGAGCAGCGAAAAGTATAATCATTTTAGAATAATACACTGAATGTGGCGCGATCATTGGAACATTCGCCTCCTGGGCATTTGAATATCAAGCTGTCAAAAGATGTTTTTTCATGAACAACATTCAAATGGCGCAAAACCATTCGCATTCCGGTGAGTGTTTGAACCAGCTCCCTTTCATAACGCACCTGGAGTGTGTCGGAGTGTTCATGGTAGTTGAAATAATAAGTCGTCGTATCATGAAGCATATCCACCGGGATTTTTACAGTATTCACTACCGTATCCTGCCATTCTTCCAAAAAGCCGGTGCCCGGAGAACTGATGGATGTTAATCGTATTTTGCCTGATTTAAAATATACAAGGGGCCCTGAAACAGCACTGCTGTCTTCACGCATGGCTTGAAGGGAATTCGTTACATTAACTGCAATGTCTTCCGGCAAGGCAAGTTTTAATGAATCGCGCAGCAATTTAATGCGGGCGTTTATAGGCGTCAATTGGGCTTCAATAGCCTTGCGGCTGATTGTCGGATCGAAGCGGATGGTGACCTTTGGATCGATGCCGCATCCGACACAGTCATCCTCTTCTTCACAACCCGCCAGCGCAAAGAGGAGCAATACCGAAAAACCCAACAGAATGTATTTCATAAAACTGTGGTCAAAAATACACCTGTCGTATGGAATTATAAAGAAATGCCGGAGATTGTTTAAAGGAGCCTGACAACAGTTAGATACAGCATAACGAATGAGTTAAACCGGATCCACATCGTACAGCACCATCACCTGGCGGAATTCTTTCTCCTGGCGAATTTGATTTCCGTAGTGCTGGATAATACTTTTCGTAGAATCAAGGAGGTTGCTGGCTCTGGGTATTTTTATAAGGATCTCCATGAGGTGCAGGTCGCGGATTTTGGAAATTAATGGTTCATATGGCCCATGGATATCGATGTTCTTTGATCCTTTCCTGATGTTGTCGGCCAATTTTGTTGATGCGGCCATCAGTTTATCCTTTTCGGAATGTTTTAAAATGATTTTGATCAGACGGAAAAAAGGAGGGTACTTGTATTTTCTGCGTTCTTCGATTTCACTTTCATAAAATGCGTTGTAATCCTGCGATGCGATAAGCAGCAAGGCTGGCCTACCTACTCCGGCTGTCTGGATAATCACTTCTCCCGGCTTATCTTTTCTACCCGATCGTCCACTCACTTGCACGGCCAACTGAAACGTTCTCTCTGCCGAACGGAAATCGGGGAAATGCAACATCCTGTCGATATCGAAGATCCCTACCAGTGTCACCCCGTCGAAATTCAGGCCTTTGCTCACCATCTGTGTACCTACGAGTATATCGATGTCGCCTTTTTCAAATTCGCCGATAATCGTCTGGTAGCTGTATTTCTTGCGGGTTGTATCCAGGTCCATCCGCTGGATGCGCGCCTGGGGAAATAGCACTTTCAAGTCATCCTCCAGCTTTTCTGTACCGAAACTCATGGCTTTCAGCGTTGCGGTTCCACAGGCAGGACACATTGCCGGCATACGTTCGTGGTGTCCGCAATAGTGGCATTGCAACTGGTTGATGTGCATATGATACGTGAGGCTTACTGCACAACTATTGCATTTCGGTGTCCATCCGCAGGCTTCACACATGACGTACGGTGCGTATCCGCGCCTGTTTTGGAAAATGATTGCCTGCTCATTTCGGCCCAGCACAACAGATAGTTTTTCCACAAGCAAGGAGGTGAAGTCGCCTTTCAATGTTTTTTCCTTCCTTTCTTTGAGTAGGTCGGCGAACTGGATTTTTGGCAATACTGCTTCACCAAATCTAACGGATAGGGCCACATAACCAAATTTGCATTCCTTGGCCAGATAGGCCGATTCCATAGAAGGGGTAGCAGAGCCCATCAACACCTTGGCTTCGTGGATGCCTGCCAGCACCTGGGCCACATCCCGTGCATTATATCGCGGCGCAGGATCGTACTGCTTGTACGAAAATTCATGCTCTTCATCAACGATGATGAGCCCCAGGTTATCGAAGGGCAGGAAGATGGATGAACGAACGCCAACGATAATCTGGTATCGCCGGCTAAGCAACCCTTTCCATATTTCCACTCGTTCGTTATCGGAAAACCTGGAATGATACACACCCATCCTGTCGCCGAATACTTTCTGCAGTCGCGATACAATCTGGGCCGTGAGTGCTATTTCCGGAAGGAGGTAGAGTACCTGACCGCCCTTAGCAAGAGCCTCACGCATGAGTTCGATATATATTTCCGTTTTGCCGCTTCCGGTTATACCGTGAAGCAATACGGTTTGCCTTTGCTCAAATTCATGTAGAATCAGGGCTTTTACACGCGCTTGTTCTGAGGATAATTCAAACGTATATTCCGGTGACGGACTCGATAGTTCAAAACGTGGGATGATGGTGTAAAACAGCTCAAAGACATTGTTTTTTATCAATGTATTGAGCGATGATTCGGAAACGCCGCTTTCCAGAAGCATGCTTTTCCTGACTCCCTTCGTGTTGAGCAGTTTGTCGCGAAACACAGGCACATGCCGCAAATATCCCAGCACGACCTCTTGTTGTTTTGGCTTTTTATCTAATTCCGTCAGCAGGACTTCCAGATGCTTTTTGTCGTTCCAGTGAATGGCCAGCCTGATACCCGATTCACGCTTCGGGGCATATTTTTCCTTCACTTCCTCAAAGATCAGAATCGCATCTTTCGCCAGAAGGGATTTTATCACATTCACGTAAGTCTTGGTCTGGAGCACCCTGGCCACTTCGCTGTATGTCATCATCTGCTTTTTCATCAGGACGCGGAGCACGGCCAATTCCTTCTCCGAGAACGCTTCTTCGGAAGTTTCCAGGTCCATTTGCGGGTTCAACTGTATCCGGCTTTCACTGCTCAACTTCAACCCCGATGGCATGGCGACGTTGAGTACTTCGCCCCGCGTGGCCATATAGTAGTCAGAAATCCATTGAAACAGTTTCAGTTGCTTGCCATTAACTAATGGCGTGTCATCCAGAATATCGAGCAGGTATTTGGCCTGATAGACCTGCGGTGGGTTCTCGTGTAGCTGGGCCACGACGCCGGTCAGTATCCTTTTTTTACCAAATTGTACAATCACCCTGCACCCAATACTGATTTTGTCATTTAATTCAAATGGAACCCTGTAGGTAAAGTAATTGGCGATTGGCACGGGTAGGAGGATGTCCGCAAACAGCGTAATGCGTTCCTTGTGAAATGATGGCGTATGAAACTCTATTTTGTCCAAGAATTACTGAATCTGACGAAGCGCCTCATCGGTTGAGTGTACGGGCAATTTACAGCTTTTATCATAACAAACATAGATGGTAATCTGGCCGCCAATGGCAACTTTTCCCTGCAGCAACGGTAGTGAGGAATCCACATCGCCACCTATGATTAATTTATTGGGAATAAAGCGCTTTTCAAATTTCAGAACGGTGGATTGAGGTTTTTGACCAACAATAGCGATTTCTGCAAAAGGAGCGGATTGGTAGGCAAATAATGTTCCCCACTGGCAAAGGTATTGCGGCTCACGGTGGAGTAGTCCAGTGAATTTGGCGAGCATATTATTTGACATTTTGACGTATTCGTCTTTATCGAAAATGATTCCAAGGAAATATAAGTTGGTTGCCATGACCGAATTGGACGCGGGAATTACATTGTCGAAAACTTCTTTTTTTCGTGCAATGAGCTTCTCTGCTGAATCATCTGTGTAAAAGAATAAACCTTCTTCCGGGTCGAAGAAATGGGCGATGGAATATTTCAACAGATTATGGGCCATGTCAAGCCATTTTTCATCCAGCGTTACCTGGTAAAGATGAAACCATGCATCGATCGTGAAGGCATAATCATCCAGAAAGGCAGGAATAATACTTTCATTTGACGAATAGCTGCGAATCAGACCTTCGTTTCTGTAAAGGTTCTTCTGGATAAAAGACGCATTTTGGAGCGCCATATCGAGAAATGCATCATCGCCAAATGCTCGGTGCGCATCGATGAGGCCGCGAAGCATCAGGGCATTCCATGAAGTGATAATCTTATCATCCAGTCCGGGCCGGTTACGATGTTCTCGTTCTGACAGGAGTATATCCTTTGACTTTTTGAGCAACACTAAGAACGACTCTTCGTCCAGGCCGTGATTTCTGGCAAATTCCATATCGTTCACCTGGGTAAAAAGTATATTTTTTCCTCTTTCCCAGTTTCCGGTTGACGTTGTATTGTAGTATTCTTTAATAAGATCAGCGTCTTTGCCTAAGGCGGCATCCAATTCGTGTCCGGTCCAAACATAGAAGTTGCCTTCTTCGCCGTCGCTGTCGGCGTCGAGGGCAGAATAGAAGCCACCTTCGGGAGAAGAAAGTTCGCGTTTCACAAACGCGACACATTCATAAACCACTTCCTTGTACCTGGGTTTCTTAAAAACCTGCCAGGCCCTGGCATACAAGGCGATGAGTTGGGCGTTGTCATAGAGCATTTTTTCGAAATGCGGAGCAAACCATTTTTCATCTACCGAATACCGCGCAAATCCCCCACCTATTTGATCGTAAATTCCACCCGCAGCCATTTGATCCAAGGTATTTGTAAGTTGTGATGCTTTAGTTGCATCGTTTAGGATTGCGTTGGCGTGAAGCAGAAACTGCCAGATGGGAGGATTGGGGAATTTGGGTGCTCGTTTCAATCCACCATAACTCGGATCGTAAAGCCTCGAAAGCGATTGAACGATGGAAAGCAGCCCATTTTTGTCAGGATAATCCTCATGTGGTGTAAGTCTGTATTTCTCGGTGTCCGAGATGCGGAGTGCCTCACGGAATCCATCGGCAGAGTCCTTCAACTGCTGGAAGTTTTCCTTAAAAGCGCCTGCAATACTGCCAAGGAGATGAACCCATTGACGGGGTGGGAAATACGTGCCGCCATAAAAGGGGCTTTGATCGGGCAGGGTAAAAACATTGAGCGGCCATCCTCCATTGATGCCCATGGTTTGGACGGCATCCATATACACCTGGTCCACATCAGGCCGTTCTTCACGATCAACCTTTATGCAGATAAAGTGTTCATTCATCAGTGTTGCAATTTCTTCTTTTTCAAAGCACTCACGCTCCATCACATGGCACCAGTGGCACGCTGAATATCCGATGGAAACGATGATGGGTTTATTCTGATTGCGGGCAGCCGTCAGCGCTTCCTCACCCCAGGGACGCCAGTCGACCGGATTGTACGCATGTTGTTTCAAATAGGGACTTGAAGAGTGGATAAGCCTGTTTGGCTTTTGGTTGTTGGTCATTTCAGCTGAGCGGTGAGTTGTTGCAATTCGTTTTCTACATTCACTACAGTTGAAAACTCTTTAACTCGCTCAATGGTTTTTAAAATAAATCGCTGGTGTTCGTCGGTGGATGGATGAAAAGGGCGATGTCGTAATGATTTCAGTACTCCCCCCCATTGCCGGATAAAATGCCTTGTTTCCTCATCCATATACGTGTCAATAAATTTTTGCCAGATATAATCTATTGCCATGGCATTAGGATGAAGCATATCGTCGGTATAGAAACGGTAGTCGCGCAGATCATCCATCATGATTTCAAATGCAGGGAAATAACTGGTGTTGATGAAAGATTTTGTGATGTGATCACACGCGACCCGCAATATGGATTTAGACAGATTATTTTGTTCGAAAGATTCTTTCATGTGCCTCACCGGACTCACTGTAAGGATAATCAGCACTTCGGGATTAATACGCCGGAGTATTTCTATAAACTCACAGAATTCCTGGTAAATTTCTTCCACATCCATGGTGCGTCGGATGAAATTGGATGCCGGAACCTTATGGCAATTTGCGACAATTTCACCACTTGCCTTGCTTTCATAGACGATGGCTGTACCGAAGGTGATAATCAGGTAAGACAGCTTTTGAAGCCCATGGTTCGTTTCTGCGATCAGTCGGTTGGCTTTACTGACCAACTCGGCTTGGCTCAGTGCCGAAAAATCACTATGAAAATCATAATGATTGCATACCCCCTGGTGATTGATTATCCCATAATCGGAAATGGTTCCGGAATCCAAGGAAAGCTTTAGTAGTTTGAATATTGAATGAGGATTGAATAGAGTTCCAAAAGGATTTGTGTCGATATTAAACTTGTTCTCACTGAGTTTCTGACCAATGTTGACGGCAAAGCAGGAACCAATAGACATCAAATGGTCTTTAAGTCCTATTTTTTCTTGAGATGGTTTGGGAACGAGTTCAGTGCGAAACATACTTTAAAGATACAAAGTGATGGCAATAAAAAAGCCCCGGATTGCCATGAACCCGGGGCTTAAAAGTATTTTTTAGGTCGTATTATTCTCCTACCACTTCAAATTTTACTTCATGCTTCACTTCTTTGTGAAGATCCAATATGGCAACATATGCTCCAACTTCTTTTGGTTGGGTCGGGAAGGAAATTTGCTTCCTGTCTACTTCAATGCCTCTGTCGGCCAAAAGGTCAGAAATCTGGAGAGTTGTCACTGCTCCGAATATTTTACCCGATTCACCTACTTTAGCTCCGACTTTCAGTACCACATCGCCGATTTTTTCAGCAACTGCTAATGCTGCGCTCTTGATTTTTTCTGCCTTATGAGCCGCCTGCTTTATGTTCTCCTGAATCATTTTTTTATTTGATTCATTAGCAATGATCGCAATTCCCTCAGGAATGAGATAGTTTCTACCGTAGCCTGGTTTTACCTTCACGATATCGTTTTTATAGCCGAGCCCCTGCACGTTTTGTTTCAGTATTACATCCATCTTCTTTTCAGTTTACTATTTTAACGAATCGGTAACATACGGAAGAAATGCCAGGTGCCTTGCTCTTTTTACGGCCTGCGAAACTCTTTTTTGGAATTTTATGCTGGTACCGGTAAGCCTTCGGGGAAGAATTTTTCCCTGATCATTTACGAATTTCAGGAGGAAGTTGGCGTCTTTGTAATCAATGTATTTGATTCCGCTCTTCTTGAACCGGCAATACTTTTTCTTCTGCTGGTCCCTGTTTATGGGTTCATTCACTAATGTCATTGTACTGCTTCTTTTTTAGGTTCTTCTTTCTTATTGAATGCACCTCCACGGCGCCGCTCATTGTATTCCACAGCGTCTTTATCAAGCGCTGTAGTCAGGTAACGCATCACTCGCTCATCCCTCCGATATTCAAGCTCGAAGGTGGCAATCAGTGTAGGTTCTGCCTTAAATTCAATAAGATTGTAAAAACCGGTGCTTTTTCCTTCGATGGGATAAGCAAGTTTTTTGAGTCCCCAAATCTCCACACTGATAACTTCAGCATTGTGATCTTCAAGCACCTTCTTGAATTTTTCGACAGCATCCTTCATCTGAACTTCAGATAAAACGGGATTAAGTATGAATACCGTCTCGTAACTTTTTAATAACATTTTTTATAAGTTTTAAATTGGCCTGCAAAAATAGGATATTAATCCTGAAAGACCAAAGCCTGGTAAAAGATTGATGGGAGATTGATAAAAGATTGAGGAGAGATTGAGAGAGCGCCCACTTTTCCACTTCACCACTTATCCTCTTTTACCATTGAACCGCTGAACCATTGAACCTAAATGAACTTAATTGAGATTGATGGGAGATCGACTAAGTCTTAAATCAACTGTTCATATTTCATCTCCTACTTCACCCGAAATGACTTACTGCCCATAAGGTATCCATCAGTGTATATCTCCATTACATAACGGCCCGGCAGGTATTCCGAACCTTTGTTGTAAAGGAAACTTATGGCTTGCTGGGTATTATCGAAAAGGATTTCCTGCTTGGCGGTGTAAAATGTCTCTTTACCGTCGAGCTCGAAGGTACCGGAGCCACGGGCTACATCAAAGAGCACGTTCCCGTTATCGTCACTGATGCGCATCAGAATTTCTTTGCCTGAAACCGGAGCCACATCATTTTTTGCAATTGTAAAATTCACGCTTAACTGTTCTATTTGCCGGGCCCTGAATTCGTCTGGTTTTGATTTTCCATCACGCGATATTGCCGCAACCACGATATTCTCTGCCTCAAGTCTTGAAGCTAGCTGAACTTTCTTGTTCAAATCGTCCTGCGTTTTTTGCGCATCCCGCAAATTTTGATTCAACTCGTTGCGTTCAGTTTTCAATTCGGAATTTTCCACCACTAGGCTTTCATTTACTTTTTGAAGTTCCTGAATCTCCACAT
>JBGSYX010000277.1:0-7278 GCA_041750735.1 Cyclobacteriaceae bacterium | reverse complement strand
CCCTGAATTGGAAAAAATTGTAGCCAGTATAAAGGCCAACTTTGCGGAACGGATGCTTGTCTATATCCAGGATTCCCATGTTGGAATTCGATATAAAGGAGGATATTGATGATTGGGTGTAGGATAACGTATACAAATTGGCCATGGTATCTTCAGGTATGGTGTACTCCTGAATAACCTGTTTGAAATTCTCCTTCTTCAAGGGAACAATGTTTTCTCCCTTTCGACTAATATAAATATCTTCGTACTGATATAATTCAGTTTTCCCAGATATTAAAAGCTTTAGAAATCTATTCTTCCCGTCAATAGGTATGGACTTATATACATCACCCTTGATTCCAAACTCCTTTATTTCGTCCGGCCCATAACTAACTGGCGAATCGGCTTTTTTCCTTTTAAACTGGATATTGTCCTTGCCGAATTTTTCTACTGTCCCGCCCAGGTAAGCAGAATCTATGACTATATAACTGGATTTGTTCTGCGAATAAGCTTTGTTACCTATAATCAGAATAAGACATCCGACTAAAATATAAATCCTTAAGAGAGGCATAACGAAAAAAATATTGAATTATATACAAAATGGATATATGTTCAGAAGACACTGATGTCTAAAATAAAAATAAAAAGTTCTATGAGTATTATTTGTACTGCCAAAATTCACCCTATCGATCCGGTTGAATTAGCAAATTAAAAATAGTAAAAACTTCTCTTAATTCAACAGACGGTCATTAATTTTTATAGGCATTATGAATTGTAACGAAAGGCTTTAATTATTCTGGTCTTCAAGGCGTGTAATAAAATGAAATACTCCTTGGCGCATTTTGAAACTGTAAACTACTCCTTCTTCCGGAACAGCTTTTTCAGTCCTTTGAAAAGTCCTTTATCCTCCTCCTTAGCCTCCGGCTTATCAGGAGCCTGAGAATTGTCGCTTTCTTTATTTTTACCGAAGAGTGCCTGCCAAAAGTTCAGATCCTCCTTGAATGGATCACAGTCCAGTTCACGAAGTACAGATGCCGGAGGGATCGGGAATTTTGCATTGGCGATCGGATAGAATTGTTTGTTGCTGTTGATCTGCTGCTGATAAAGAGCATATATCGGCAGTGCTGTATTTGCTCCCTGGCCTAAGGCCGTACTTCTGAAATGGATGGCAGGGTAAGCTCCGCCAACCCACACGCCGGTCACGAGGCGGGGAGTCATGGCTATAAACCAGCCATCAGCGTTGGATTGGGTTGTTCCCGTCTTGCCGGCGATGTCGTTTGGCAGGTTGTAAGTGCCGCGAAGACGCGCTGCGGTGCCTTGGTTCACCACATTCTTCAGCATTTCTATCATCATGATACTGGTTTTTTCCGACATCACCTGTTGCGGTTTTGAAGGAGCGGATTTCCAGAGAATATGTCCATTCTTATCCTCGATCTTTTCGATACATGTCAAAGGGATATGGCGTCCTTTATTGGTAAATGCACAGTAAGCTTCCACCATTTCATACAGTGAAATGCTCGCCGTGCCCAGCGCGATGGACGGCACCTTGGGAATGTCGCTGCTGATGCCGAGTGAATGTGCCAGATCAATCGTATTTTCAAGGCCTGCCTTTTCCAGTACCTTCACTGATACTGTGTTCACCGATTCGGCCAATGCGCCTTCCAGGGAATACTTGCCTTCGTAATCTTCACCCGAATTGGCTGGAGTCCAGGATTTGCCATCGGTCTCCGTATAAGACTCCTGGCCGGCATTGAAATATTCGCAAGGGGAAACATTCTGCTCCAATGCAGCCGCATAAACGATGGGCTTGAATGTGGAACCCACCTGGCGCTTCGAACTTCGAACTACATGGTCATACTTGAAAAAGCGGTAATTAATTCCCCCAACCCAGGCTTTGATTTTTCCAGTCGTGGGATCTGCAGAAAGCAAACCGGTGTGAAGAAACCGTAGGAAGTAATTGATCGAATCGATGCGGCTCATGGATTTTGTGGACTTTCCTTCCCATGAGAATACATCCATGGGATTCTTTTCATTAATGAATGCGTTGATCGAATCCACAGGTTCATTGTTAAGCAATAGCAATTCGTAGTCGGGCAATTGTAATAACAAGGTCTCTCTGAGTTTTTTATCTTTTTCCCATGGCTTAGTCCGGCTGGCCCAGTGAGCATCAAAGAGTTTCTGCAATTCGCGCATATGACGGGCCATGGCAGTTTCGGCATGTTGTTGCAAGCGCGTATCAAGCGAAGTGTAAATTTTTAATCCGCTGGTATAGAGATTAAGTTCCATGCCAAGGCTGTCGGCGATTTCAGGGATCAGGTCGCGCAGTTGAATTCGAACATACTCCCGAAAATAGGCAGCCAGGTCTTCCGATGTATCATCGCGTTTGTAGTTTAGTTTCAGGGGCAAAGCCGTCAAAGCGTTTTTCTCTTTGTCGGTGATTTTGCCATTTTTTTCCATGAGAGCCAGCACTACATTTCGCCGGCTGGTTGCCCGATCAGGGTAAAGCCTTGGATTGTAAGTTGTCGTGGCTTTGAGCATGCCTACGAGCACAGCGGCTTCATCGGTCTTGATATTTTTTGCCGGTTTTTGATAATAGCGACGACAAGCCGCCTCAATTCCGAAAACACTTTCACCAAATGGTACCGTATTCAGGTACATGGTAATTATCTCCTTTTTGGAATACAGTTTTTCCAAATCCACCGCGATGAGCATTTCACGAATTTTCACCATCATCACCGTGAGTCGATTAAAGTCCTGCCTACCGTAAAGGTTTTTTGCCAATTGTTGGGTAATGGTAGAGCCACCGCCTCCACTCCGGTCGCCCATGAGGATGGTTCTGAAAACCACACGTGGAAAACTCTTGAAATCAACGCCATGATGTTCATAGAAACGCGCATCTTCTGTGGCAATGAGTGCGTCAATTATGCCCGGGGCGATGTCTGAATAGGCTACTTCTGTTCGGTTTTGCAGATAGAACCTGCCAATGGTTTTTCCGTCACCACTTATTAGTTCAGAAGCTTCCGCATTGCGAATGCCTGCCAGTTGCTCTTTGGTGGGCATTTCCATTAGTATTCCACTTTTTATTCCGAACACGAGTACAAAGGGGAAGATGGTCGCCGCCAGAATAGAATAAATTAACACCTTCAGCAAGATGGCTTTGAAGGAGGAATTGGTTTTTTTAGGTTGTTTCTTTCGCTTTTTCAAATCACCTGTTTTCGACTGGTAAAATTGATAAAAACCCATCGGTTGACAAGGTATTGAACGGAAAAGTTCGATGGTTCAGTAGTTATGGGTTTTTTAATTCAATTGTTCAGTGGAAAAGGGGTTATGGGTTATGAATTATGAGTTATGAGTTATGAATTATGAATGATGGATAACGGGTTCTGGGTTAGTTGCAGTAATTTTCCCATCATCTCTGTCAATCTTCGGTCTTCCATCTTCGGTCTTCTATCAATCTCCATCAATCTCCATTAATCTTTTTCCCCAATCTCCCATCAATATGAAAAGGGGAAAAGCGGGGATGCGGAGAAGTGGGGGAATCAGACATAATGGAATGATGGAATAATGGAATAATGGAAATTGTTTTAATTGGTTATTGGGTAAAGGTTCAAAAAGCAGGGATGCGGAGAAGTGGAGGACTCAATCTCCATCAATCTCTCATCAATCTTCGGTCTTCCATCTTCAGTCTTCCGTCTTCAGTCCTCCATCAATCTTTTTCCCCAATCTCTCTCAATCATCCTCTGATTGCAATTTTGGCAATTGTGGCTAAATTGGAACTGAATAAACTACCCCGGCATGAGCACACTTACGCTTTTCATTATCATTACCCTGGCAGTCGGATTGCTTTTTTTCCTTGTAATAAAGTTGAAAATCCATGCTTTTATTTCGCTGATGATTACGAGCCTGTTTGTAGGCGTCGCTACCGGCATGCCATTGATGGATATTGTGGAAAGTATTAAAACGGGCATGGGTGATGTATTGGGATTTATAGCGGTAGTAGTTGGATTGGGGTCTATTTTTGGCGAGATTCTCCAGGTGTCGGGTGGCGCAGAATCATTGTCGAGGACCATGCTGAAAAAATTCGGCGAAGAACGATCCACCTGGGCCATGATGACCACGGGTTTTATTATTGCCATACCGGTGTTTCTCGATGTGGGCTTTATCATCCTGGTGCCGATGGCGTACGCTCTTGCCAGAAAGACGGGCCGGTCGGTGCTGTATTATGCCATTCCATTGCTCGCCGGACTTGCGGTAACCCACGCCTTCGTACCACCTACACCGGGTCCTATCGCTGTCGCTGAAATCATCGACGTACCGCTTGGTTGGATCATCCTCTTTGGATTAATCGTCGGTTTTCCAACGGCTATCCTGGCCGGACCGGTATTTGGAAAATACATAGCGGGTAAAATCTATATCGCCCCGCCTGACCTAGCTGTGGAGCAACAAATGATGGAAGATAATAAATCTGAAGATCTGCCCTCATTCTCGTGGGTAGTGTTCATTATTGCCTTGCCACTCACATTAATTCTGTTGAGCACTGTTGTGGAGGTGTTGATAAAAGGTGAATGGATCAGCGACAGTCATTTCATGGAAATTATACGCTTTTTGGGTCATCCATTCATCGCACTGCTGATTGCCACGTTGGCGGCAATGTATTTTTTCGGCTATCGCAAGGGGTATTCGGGAAATAAACTGATGCAGGTTGCCAATAATGCTCTTCTGCCTGCCGGATTGATTATTCTCGTTACCGGTGCAGGTGGAGTTTTTAAGCAAATTCTCGTCGATAGTGGGGTTGGAGCTGCTCTTGCAGAAACCATCAGCAATAAAAACATCCCACCTATAATTTTGGCTTATGTGCTGGCAGTGATTATCCGAATCACCCAGGGCTCTGCCACGGTAGCAATGATTACGGCAGCGGGCATGGTGGCTCCGGTGCTTGATTTGCTTGGGACGGAGGATATTGGTAAAGCGCTGGTGGTAATTGTCATTGCGGCTGGGGCTACTACATTCTCACACGTAAATGATAGTGGTTTCTGGCTGGTAGGTAAATATCTTGGCATGACAGAAAAGCAAACATTGCGATCGTGGAGTATTATGGAGACTATTGTTTCAGTGGTAGGATTTCTTCTTGTATTGGTGATCAGTCTGTTTATTTAGTGGAAAAGAATCCGTATAATTTTGCGCAATACATTGCATACAATGCAAAAAAATAGATACAGTGACTTTTGTCTTTCCGGAAAACGGATTAATCACCTTTCTTTGCACAGTCAACTGAATTGACAACACATATGCTCAAAGTAGGATTTTTCTTTGTTGGAATGATGCTGTTACCGGGAAATCCCATGATTTCTATTGAAGATGAAAAAAAGCTGGATTTTCCCATTAACACACGTGGTGTTTTCGAAAATAAGGTGCAGTTATACTATGCATTGATGACGGATGATCAGGTGATGATGAGCAGTAATTTCAATGAAAACATTTCATTTGAAAA
Organism: Cyclobacteriaceae bacterium; assembly: GCA_041750735.1. GTDB lineage: Bacteria > Bacteroidota > Bacteroidia > Cytophagales > Cyclobacteriaceae > JAAUQL01. Next base: position 1,808 of record JBGSYX010000277.1, on the reverse strand, counting down.
GCACATCAAGCCATTGGATATTTTCGACTATCATGGGCGTCGTGGCGAGGAAGAATATTACCCATTATTAACCAAAACCGTTTATGGTTTGCCACAGCATGTGTCTTATTTTTCGGAACAGAGGCTATCTGATCCGCAATATCTTCAGCAGGTGATGCCATACAACGCGATTACTAAATCTGGTAATGACTACCATCTGAAAGTCGGTTTTGGCGCGCCAGACATCGCCTATACACTGGCGTTTTATAATTTCACTCAGCTACAAAATGCATACCCCGGACTGGTGGAATACTTCCGTCAATTCGATCGAATACAGAAAGACCCCGGCATCGTGGTGGTGCAGCATAACCATTGGTTTGGCAAAGTTCTCGGACAGCAAACCTCAAAAATGTCTCTTTCTGTCACGCGCTACTACGATGCAGGAAATAACCAGACACTGGCAGTCAATTATACACTCAGTTATATCCAAAATCTGCCGCCGGCGCTTATTGGTGGCGGTGGTATGCTCATCAATCAAATGAAAAAGGGAATCATTGCCCTGGTGCGCGACACACGATCTGTTTGTGAGAAAGGTAACATGTCGAAAGGGAGTTAGAAATTCACCCTCATCATCACGTTTGGTGTGAATCCCAGAGCGAACTGCTGTACGGTCTCCAAAGCGCCGTTAGCATCTAGGCGATAATACTGATTGATTATGTTGTCCTTATTGAGGATGTTCCAGATCGATGCGCCGATTTCTCCTCTGACTTTTGTTGAAATATTGAAGAGATACTTAGTGGATAAATCGAGACGAAGATAATCCGGCAGCCTCACTTCGTTTGGAATATCATAGATAATATCGCCAGTGTCAGTGCCAAGTGGCAGTGTATAAGGTTTGCCGGTACGCCAGTTAATTCCTGCTGAAAACTGCAAATGATTTGTTTGATAACTCGCGCCAAGCGACAAAGTATGCCTGATGTCCAGATTATTGGGGAATTCTGAAGGTGTGAATTCAGGAAAATTATAAGTACTGACAGCCCAGGAATACGCCAGCCATGTGTTGAAGGTGGTTAAATGAACGTTGAGAAGAGCATCTAGTCCTGTAACATCAAAGTTGCCGGTGGTTCGTACGTATTGAAATTGATTTTGAAATCCCTGACTTAGCGAACTTATATCTTCCACTCGTTTCCTATACGCTTCAGCCGAGACAAGCACTTTTTCCTTCTGAAACCTTATTCCTGCAGAGAGCTGGCTACTCCTCACGATTGGTAAATCTTCATTATCAGCCAGGTACCAACGCCGCTTCTCCACGCCCAAAAAATCCTTTTGCAAATCTATAATCTGGGCCGTTGCCTGGCTTTTCATCTCACCAAGTATTTCTAAGGAAAAATTTCTCAGAAATTTTTGGTTAAAGGCCAGTCTTGGCTCCAGGCGGATCATGTTGAACTTTTCGAAATAATTCAGTCGAAGTCCTGCTCTCAGGTGGGTGTTTCCTGTAGGCGTAGCCAGATTAACTTCTGAGAATACACTATGGGTTCTAAGCACTTTTTTGATAAGTCGACGATAAATAGGGTTATTGATATCCTCAAGATTGGTGATGCCGGTTTCATTGAACTGATAACCGCTGTACAAATCCAGAGTTTTGGACAACACAATTCTGGCATCGGCTTTCAGACCAGATTCAAGGACTTCATTTTCCTGAAGAAGACGCTGGTTTTTTAAGAGGTTTTGGTTAATGCCACTAAGTAAATAGTTGGATGCATAGCCCTGGATATTCGTTATAAACTTATCACTCCAAAAACGTTGGTAGGATAGTGAGCCAGCCGTAG
>JBGSYX010000276.1:0-8169 GCA_041750735.1 Cyclobacteriaceae bacterium | reverse complement strand
ACGGTCAAAACAATTAGACCAAATAGCAAAATTTTTAAATATTTGTTTTTCATAGTTATTTATAATTATTATTTATCAGGGACATCTCTAAATACTATTTTTTTAGGTGCAGTTCGTTAAAACAAGTATACTGATTAGGTTTCTAAAAACCTATTCGTACTACCCCCTCTGGGCGTAGTTTGAAACTACGCCTTCATATCAGGCCCACCTCAATTATCCCCGGCAAACCGGAATAATTCCTGGCACTGCTGTAAAGATAATCATGTGCACTCTCTACCCATCCTGCGCGAACAGGATTTTGATGGATATATTCCAACCGGCTATTTATCATCTGATTGTCTGACAATTCGATAGCATGGTTTTCATGCGTCCATAATTGCCTTTCTTCTGCCCTTTTGTTGAACTTAGCATGATATTCAAATATCATTTCCAGCCATTCCTTTCGGCTTTCATGGCCTGATTGATGTATTTCATTCAAAATACTTTTACTTGTATACTTCTTGAAATCCCTCACCAACCCGGACAAATCGTTATTCTTACTTTGAATGATGGCATGGATATGGTTGGTCATAATCACGTAGGCAAATAGATTCATGCCCTTGGCTTTTCGGCAATAATCGAAACTCTCCAGTACAATATCCCGATAAATCTTCCTGGAAAAGACATCTGCCCATCCCACTACCTGAAAGGTAAAAAAGTACAGCCTGGACTGATCTTTGATTTGGTAGCTGGCTCCCATTTGGATTATTAATTGTTACCAAAATAACCTGAAAAAGCCGGATTACAAATCCTTTCAATCGTTGGTTTTATGATATGAAAGCGTAGAAAAATTCTACGCTTAGAAACTTTCTCTTATTCTACGCCCAGCGGAGTTTTCCAAACAACACGGGCGTCCTATCTGCTTTTCTCGTTGATAAACTCCCCAATGATAAAATGGAACTCTTCTCGTCCACGTATAACTTTCAATGTATCAGAATTGATTTCCTTACTTAATGAATCGCCAATTTTCAAGAAAGCATCTAGGTGTGAGATTGGGTAATCATAATTTCTTGAATGACTTATCGAAATATAGCTTGAATCGTCCAATGTAACACATGATATACCTCTGTCAATATCTAATTTATATATTTTTGAATTTAGGTGCATCTCATTAGTCAAAAACTTACTACCCGGATATTTCCTTGATTTTAATATGTTCTTATATGGTTCAATATTAAATAATATGATTAATGCTACTATAAATAGTCCAGATAACCCGAGTACATTGAATATGACGGATTTGCTTATCATACCTGCTTTTCATATATAGTTCGAAGTCTCACTTCGCTAAGACTCCGGACAGCTAGGGAGACTCCAGATAGCAAGTTTTTTTAATGAGGTTTTTGCAGCATTCGTCTTTGTTATTGATGCTACAATCATAAGTTTGTTCGATATATTTCATTTTGAAGTTCCCAAACTTTACTCCTACATGTTTCAAATCGTATAATTCCAAACCTTTTACTCCAATAAATGTACGATAAAGACAAACTATCTAATCCAACATCACAAGGACCTTCAATTTTTACTACATCCTCAAATAATCCGGCAGATGTATATAATTTTTGATACCCTCTTTTTTCAAGTTCATAGATACCAATTCTCTTTATTTTGAATTCGGCTCCTTTCAAGAAAAACTGAAATGTAATCATTGATGAATCTGCGGGAGTTGCAGCTTCTATATAAAGCAGAGTATTGACCATTTTCCTATTGTATTCTGGATCTGAATGATTAAATGTAACACTCAATCGTTCATTGTAATATTTCAACTTGATAGGAGCATCTGGGAACTTTTTTGATTTTACATCAAGTATTATTATTGTATCAATTTCTGCGTTGTCTGATTTAAATATTAACTTATCACCAGGTTGATAAGGATTCCATGTGATTTCATCAACAGAAAGATAAAATCGCTTTCCAATACATCCGCAACCTAGTATTAGAATTATAAAAAATAATAACTTAAGAATAAATTTCATTAGTTACTGATTAAACCCTAGCTGTTTGTAGTGTTCCGAAGGATCACTGAAAGCAATTTATGAAATATTGAAGTCTCTGACTCCAAGACTACTCCAGAAATTTTACATCGATCAAGCCCAGCATGTAAATGTTCTGATAATTTGCCTTGCTATTCCCTGATTTTATAGCCCATTTCCAACGATATGACGTGTCTTCGTGTCTTGAAAATGTTGGAACCGTTCACCAATTTATAGAATGACTACATTTACACATATGAAAAAACTTCTTCAATTTTCCTTGATTCTCCTAGTTTCTCTCTTTGTACAATCCTGCGAACAAACCGATTGTGGATGCGTGCCTCCACCAGACTTACGTCCAATCAGGGCTGAAGAAGGAGCTGTGATAAACTCAGTCAATGATTTCGCCTTTGATATTTTCAAAAGGGTAAATGAATCGGAGACTAGTGATGAAAATTTGTTCATTTCGCCCATGAGCATCAGCAGGGCACTTTCCATGACAGCAAACGGAGCAGAAGGGCAAACAAATGAAGGTATCAGGAAAGCGCTGCACCTGGAAGATATAGCAGAATCAGAAATAAACAGCGCTTATAAAACGCTAATTCCATTCTTGACTGAGCTCGACCCAAAGGTGAATCTGAAACTGGCCAATTCAAATTGGTACAAACAAGAACTAACCATTCACGATGCATTTCGGCAAACATTGCTTGAATATTATGATGCAGAGATAAATCCCGCCGACTTCAATAATCCCGCCACCAAAGACAAGATCAATAATTGGATTGAAGATAAAACCAATGGAAAAATAAGGGATATGCTCGATCAGATTCCGGCTGAGGCAGTGATGTACCTCATCAATGCGATCTACCTGAAGGCAGACTGGCAGTATAAGTTTGAGAAATTAAAAACAGAGAAACAACCATTTCATCTTGCCAATGGCAATACCGTGCAAACCGACATGATGTTTTCTAAAGGAGTCAAGATACGATACTTCGGAAATAGTACGCTGCAGTTAATCGAAATACCCTATGGAAACGGTCAGTTTGTGTTTTCTGTGATTATGCCATATAATACCCAGGAGCTTGACGCAACCATTGCATCCTTAGATATGCCAAAATACCAGGATTACCTGGCAGCATCGGATACAATGACCTTGCAACTTCGCATGCCTAAATTTAAAATTACCTATAAATCCCTCCTCAACGAAGTACTGTCAGAAATGGGCATGGCCATGAGTTTTTCCGATTATGCTGATTTTTCCAGGCTGTTTGAAGAATCCCTGGACCTTCAGATTACACGCGTCATCCATCAATCATTTATTGAAGTAGATGAAGAAGGAACGGAAGCAGCTGCCGCTACCATAGTAGAAATAAGTTATACCTCCGTAAATCCAAACCCGAAACCATTGGAAATAACGCTTGATAAGCCTTTCGCTTTTTTCATTCGGGAGAGACACTCCAATACCATCCTTTTTGCGGGTAAACTGCTTGATCCGACAAGGACCGAATAAATACAGATTGGATATAAACAAAAAGTTCGTTAATTTGTCTAACAATAAATCAAGACAAAACGAACTTCATGATCTTTACGAAAACGATTGGTAGCGCAGCACAATATCTCACTCTATTCGTAGCTGTGGTGATATTAGCCGCGTGTGACAATGAGTTTTCCAAAATCGATGAGGACAAAATCAACAGTAACATCTCAGTTCAGGACCGGGTACTGATCGACGCAAACAACCAACTGTCCATCGATGTGCTGCGTGCTTCCTTCGAAAATAACGACACTGCCAACTTTTTCTTTTCTCCGGTTTCTGCCGGTATGGCGCTAGGCATGCTGTATAACAGCGTTGGTGCGGAAGAGAAGAAAACTATAGAGCAAGTCGCTGGTTACCAATCACTGGAATTGATGGAGATAAATAAATCTTACAATCAATTACTGAACTTTTTAGCGTTGCGAGGAGAAAAAATGCAGTTATCATGCGCCAACTCTATGTGGTTTTCTTCAGAAATTTCAATTAATGAAGACTACCGGAGTACCATGATGGCCTACTATGACGCGGAAGTCAGTGAAATAAATTTCTCCAAAAAGTCATCGATGCAATACATAAATAACTGGGGGCATTTCAAGAGCAATGGACTGATTTCCGGCCTGATAGCTACGCCACCGGCCCAGAACTCGAGCATTGTTATGGTAAATGCTTTCGGACTCAACACCAGCTGGACAAAAGGCGGTTTTTTCCAGGATTCGGGAAATTTCAGTTTTTGGGATGGGAAAAAGGCGATTATTTCAACCATTAATATCAGTGATGCTTATACAGGAGTTACGAATGAAACAGGACTACAATTCCTTGAATTTGGTCTGAAAGATGACAATATTCGCTTTTCGGCCATTCAACTCCGGGACAGTGATATTCTCGAAAACTTGCTTAGCAACCTCACCCCTACCCGATTGAATAATCTGTCGAAAAACGCAAACTATGAGCTCACCAATTTAAGTCTTCCTAAAATACCGGTGGCTAAAAATATCAGTTTGAAGCCAGTGCTTTCCTACTATGGACTTACTTCGGTTTTTTCCCGGAATGCTGATTTATCGCCTTCTTTCAATAGCGAAAACAGGTCACTGTCAGATATCGAACATATGGCGCTTTTACAATTCAGCCAGGTTGAATTACAAAATACAGTTTCTGAATTTACAAATCCTGACTTACCGGCACAGTCGCTCAACCTGCCGTTTCTATATTTTATTACTGAAAAATCTTCCGGAGCCATACTCTTTGCCGGTTACTACCTGGCACCTGCCGAATAATTTCTTTTGATTCATCACATATTCATCAATTCCATTGCAGGGAATCACTAGACCCGTTAACTTGAAATATAAGAATGCTCCAGTAGATGAAAATCCTGAATACCCCACAGACTCGCAAGGCTGATCAATATACCATCCAGCATGAACCGATACCTTCCATCGACCTGATGGAACGTGCCTCATTGGTGTTTTTTCAATGGTTTCGGAGCAAATATAAGAATCGGAAAGTACACGTATTCTGCGGCCCGGGCAATAATGGCGGAGACGGTCTTGCCATCGCGCGCATGTTGATCAATGACGGATGGGAAGTATCCGTAGCTGTGGTGGGAAATGAAGAAATACGAACCAGCGATTTCAGGGTAAACTATCACCGGCTGTCTGAAATTCTGGATATTAAAGAAATAGTAAGTGAAGATGATGTCCGTTTCGATTTTGCACCAACTGATATCATTATCGATGCCCTTTTTGGCAGCGGATTGTCCCGTCCTGTTGATGGACTTTTGGCCATTCTGATCCGCAGTATCAACAAGTCAGCAAGGACCATAGTTTCAGTAGATATACCTTCCGGGATGTTTTCTGATCAACCAACCGTTTCCGATGCGGTGGTTCAGGCTGACCAAGTGGTCACATTTCAAACGCCAAAGCTGGCGTTTATGATGCCGGAAAATGGTCGATATGCAAAAAATTGGGTGGCTCTTGATATTGGTCTTGATCAGGAATTTATCCAAACGCTCGAATCACCTTATGAATATATTGAAGACATTGAAATAAAAAATATACTAAAGTCCAGAAAACGTTTTGCTCATAAAGCTGACTTTGGAAGAGTTTTGCTGATATCCGGAAGTAAAGGTAAAATGGGTGCAGCAGTCCTGAGCGCCCTGGCATGCATCCGATCCGGCGCGGGTTTGGTGACAACATATATTCCAAATTGTGGCTATGAAATAATGCAGGCTACGGTTCCCGAAGTTATGGTTGAAACAGATCCTGGTGAAAACCACTTTTTAGGATGCCCCGAAACACTCGTTTATGACAGCATAGCCATAGGTCCTGGCCTGGGAACCCACAAAGACTCAGCACTAGCCTTGACGGACTTACTTAAAAAGCATCAAAAACCCATCGTTATGGATGCAGATGCCATTAACCTGGTGGCGCAAGACCGAGAACTCATGAAGCTACTTCCCCCTCATTCGATATTAACACCACACCCCGGCGAGTTTAAAAGGCTCGTCGGCTACTGGGAAAATGATTTCGAACGATTAGAAAAGCAAGTAGCCTTGTCCACTGAATTTAATATCGTCATTGCACTCAAAGGCGCTCATTCGAGTATCAGCACGCCAGACGGTAAAGTATATTTCAATTCTACCGGAAACCCGGGTATGGCTACTGCAGGCTCAGGTGATGTATTGACGGGAATAATTGCATCCTTGCTCGGCCAGGGATATCAGCATGTTGAAGCTGCGCTTCTTGGGGTTTATCTTCATGGATCAGCAGGTGATCTCGCGGCTTACCAACTCACTCAGGAGTGCCTAATCGCATCAGATATAATAAATTACCTTCCAAAGGCTTACAAAAACCTGAAGGATCTGTGATTCTACCTGCCTAAAAAACAATAAAAAAGCCATGGCGCATTACCATGGCTTTTGCTTTTCTATCGCACCAGAGAAATCCCCCCTGGTTTTTCAAGTACGCCACGCTCAGGTTCGGTGATACTTCGATAACGCATTACATACGCATAGGTGCCCATTGGCATTACTTTCCCATCCTTCTGCCCGTCCCAACCAACATTGACCATAAAGTCCAGGTCGTTAGAATAATAGACTAATTCGCCCCAGCGGTTATAAATAAATATTTCGAAATCAGTAACGAACGTTGGAAATATACGGAAGGTCTGATTCTCGGCCATCGATGAATATGGGCTGAATGCATTTGGCGCATAAATTACCGGTACGCAATTCACATCTACCATAGTTGTGTCTAGCGTCCAGCAATTAAAGGCGTTTTCCAGTCGGAAGGCGTAATCTCCTTCTTCGATTATTTCGAAAGTTCCGGGAGCAGTCTCAAAAATCTGCTGGCCGGTATTCAGGTCAAAGGCGAGATAAGTCACAAAATCACCGGGTTCGATCAGCGCCACCTCGTTGGAAGGTGGTTCTGGACAGATAACATAAAGCGGCTCCACATTGCTCGGTGTAACCGGCGCCCTAACGATTTCAAGGCTGCCCGTTGCCTGGCAATTTCCTGTATTTACGATCGCATCATAGATCCCCTGGTTGAACGTAGACAAAGTGCTTGTCGTGGTCGATAACTGAAAACCGTTGAGATACCATTGATAGGTTACTGTCTGGTTTGGCACCGGCGTAGCAGTAAGAACCACCTGATTTCCGTCCTGACACGGCTGTTTATCTACTGTTACATTAACCGTTAGTGGTTGGAATACATCTACCTGGCGGGAATCTGTTGCCTGACAACCGGTGATTTGGTCACGCACGGTAACATCATAAATCGCAGAATTTGAAATGGTGATCGATGGAGCTGCACTCCCCGTTGACCAAAGATATGAATATGATGAAGTACCCAGATTTGTAACTCCCACCTGCCTGGTTCCATTACAGCCGTCAGTCAACGGATCGATTACTGGCGTAGGTGATGGATGAAGCAATACCTGTGTTGATGTAACTGTATCGCAAGGAATACCACCTGCTACACTCACCCGTACAATATATTGTCCCGAACCGCCTGAAGTAATATCAACTGTTTGGCCATTGGCTAGGAAACCATTCGGACCGGTCCATGTATAAATTGCGCCCGGAGTTGTTGAATTTGCGCTTATTGTGGGCGTTGAAGTGCACACATCCAGAGAAGGGCTCACTGTCACATTGGCCGTTGGTGCATCCGTGGTCACAATTCCTGTTTGTTGGTTGGTACAGCCAAATGCGTTAACCAGCAGGTTGTAAGTACCTTGTGGAATTGAGTCAATGAAAAAACTTTGCGTTGTAAGGCCATTTCCTGGGATATTTCCGGTTTCAAATACCGCAAGAGAACCACTATTCGTGAGGGTATAAACACCGCCGGTAAAGGGCAAGGCTGCCGTGCTCGTTACTGTAACATCCAATCGGGAGCCTGCGCATAGCGATGCCGGCGTTACCAAGATGGTAAACTGCGGCGACGAGTCAATAACATTAATAGGGTATGTCTGCTGACATCCGCTGATGTCGCTGGTGACTACCAGTGTATATGCTCCCGCCGCAATAGCCGGTGAACTCGCACCTGTTCCGATAGAAACATTGGACGGATTGAACCATTCGGCAGTTAGGTTAGTCAGCGGACTTATAATGTTAATCTGTCCATTGGT
>JBGSYX010000275.1:0-5565 GCA_041750735.1 Cyclobacteriaceae bacterium | reverse complement strand
ATCCCAGTTTCTCGAGCTACTTGGTATACGGACCTGCCACTCCCATCCTGCATCTTCTTTACAATGGAAGCTCTGAAGCCCTCTGAATATTTCATGTAGTTACGCCCTCCTATTGGCGTAAACTATCTTGACCTAATTTGGTAGGTTCAGATAGAACCTTAGTTGGTAGGCAAATATCAGAAGAAACAGAAGAACGTCCTTATAAGCGAAGTGGAACAGCCAATAGCAATTTTAGGAAGTATAGACAAAACAGTTTTTTTGCATTTTTAGTTGATCCTAAAACCTATAAGGTAGTTGGCATTGAAAATCCTCCACCCAAAGATGCAGAATATTCCACTGAAGATACATCAGAAGGTCTGAAACGGATATATCCAATTGGAAAAAATAAAACGGAGCGTGTATGGAGAAATGCGTTTGAATCCGCAAAAAAACTTTTCCAAAACGGAAGAATAGTTAGTAGTAATAGTTACACAATATATCAGCTAATTGAACATGGTGAAAAGAAGACAGCACTTTTTAGCAATTGGATTGATGCTAAATACAATGCAGGAACAAATGGTGCAAATTTATTAAATCAGATTATAGGTAAACAAAATCCTTTTTCATATCCAAAATCTATCTTTACTGTTGAAGATGCATTATATACACACCAAGATTCCAATGATGGCATAATTTTGGATTACTTCGGTGGTTCTGGGACTACCGCTCATGCCGTAATTAATCTCAACCGTAATGATAATTCAAACGAGGAAGATTCCGGTAAAAGAAAATATGTAATTATTGAAATGGGCGATCACTTCAATTCAGTACTGAAACTTAGGGTTCAGAAAATTGTTTATAGTGTTTCTTGACAGGACGGCAAACCGACTACCCGCGATACCGGTATTTCCCATTGTTTCAAATACCTGCGCCTGGAGTCTTACGAAGACACCCTGAACAACCTCGACCTGCGCCGTACCGAGGCACAAGCCAGCTTGCTCGATTTCAAAGGTGAAGGAGCAGACAAGTTTAAAGAGGATTACATTCTGCGCTATATGCTGGATGTGGAAAGCCGGGGTAGCAGCTCACTCTTGAATATTGAGGCTTTTACCGACCCAACGGCTTACAGCCTTAAAGTCAAGATACCGGGTAGCGATGAAAGCCGTGAAGTTAAAGTTGACCTGATGGAGACTTTCAATTACCTGCTTGGTTTACAAATTAAAAATATATCTGCCCCCCATACGATTAGTGCCGAGTTTGAACGAGACAGCGAAAAGCGCTTGTGTATCAAGGGACGAATAGCCGAAAAAGCTCGAGGTGCTTGGTGGTTCCGTACCGTTACCGGCACCACCCTCGATGGACGCAAGTTTCTCGTCATCTGGCGCAAACGGCCTGGCTTGGAAAACCCGGAAGGCGTGGAACAGGACAACCTTGTGCTCGATACCTGGTTCACTAAAATGGGCTATTCAAGCAAGGACAGCGAGTTTGACACCATCTACGTCAACGGTACCAACAACCTGGAAAACCTGAAAACACCTGACGATTTGTGGAAAGTCCGCCTCATCGAAGAAGACTTCAAACGCCTGATGTTTGAAGATGCGGGGGTGTGAGAATGGCAAAAGCTAAGAAACAAAAGACCGCCATCCCCTTTTCTTATAAACTGGCTCTGAACCAATGGCTACTATCTCTATTTGGAGTGAGTAAATTTGAAGACCTGGCCTTACATTTGCGTGATGAACGCTTGGAAGGTTTGGATGAGAATAATATCTACCGTTTCCACCATGCTTTGGTTACGTACTTCCCTGCTTTGCCGGAATTGACTCCAGCAGTGTTGCTGGAATATGACCAGAATATTGTCAAACACACCGGCAATCTCAATGAACGGCGGATTGCCCATGGTGAAAAGCCGATTACGTGGAAGTATTTTCAGTATCTGTCCTTGCTTTTTACAGAAATCTATTTGGATCGGTATTTTGCAGACCCTGAAAGCCTGCGTTCTGCTATCACCTCACAAATTAACTTGCTTAATGAAGGCAAAGATGAAGCCGATTTGATTCAGGGCTTTGATGACTCCGCCGATGCTAACGCAGACTTGAACAAGCTGGCCTTCTGGATGGCTACCGGCGGCGGCAAGACACTGATTATGCACGCCAATATTTTGCAGTACCGGTACTATGTGGAAAAAAATCGTAAACATAGGGAATTGAACCGGATTATTCTGCTAACTCCCAACGAAGGTTTGTCACAGCAGCATTTACGCGAATTTCAGGCGTCTGGAATCGAAGCTGAAATCTTCAATAAAGATGGCGGCAGTCTCTTTACCGGTCACAGCGTGGAAATTATCGAGATAACTAAACTCAAGGATGAGATGGGCGATAAGACCGTTGCCGTCGATGCCTTTGAAGGCAATAATTTGGTACTGATCGATGAGGGGCATCGCGGGGCTGCTTCAGGGGAAGAAGGTGCCTGGATGCGGTACCGGAACGCCCTATGCGAAAAGGGCTTTTCTTTTGAATACTCCGCAACCTTTGCTCAGGCAGTCCGAGGAAATGCGCGTCTTACCAGCCTGTACTCCCGTTGTATCCTCTCTGATTATTCCTACCGTTATTTCTATAATGATGGCTTTGGTAAAGACTATCAGATTCTTAATCTGGATAGCGACACGCAAGCTCAACATTTGGAAGTGTATTTAACCGCCTGCCTCTTGGCATTCTTCCAGCAACAGAAGCTTTTCAAAAGCAATGAAGCTGCATTTAGAACCTTTCACATTGAAAAACCACTGTGGATTTTTGTAGGAAGTAAAGTTACCGCTACCCTGGCAACAAAGGACGCCTCCGACATAGTAGAAATATTAAAATACCTTGCCCGTTTTGTAGCCGACCGTGCAGCCAGTATTGCCCGTATTACTCAGGTATTAAGCCAAGGCTTGGTTACAGCTACCGGGAAAAATCTCTTTGCCAACCGTTTTTCATTTCTGAATACTTCCGGCTTACAGGCCAATACATTATTCGATGAAATACTTGCAACCTTGTTCAATGCGGCAGGCGGCGGGCTTCTTTATGTCGAAAACCTGAAAGGCGCTCAAGGTGAAATCGCCCTAAAAATTGGTGCGGATAATGAACCTTTTGGTGTTATCAATGTCGGTGATGATGCAAAACTGGTAAAACTGTGTGCTGAAAACGGCATCGAAACTGGAGAACGTGAATTTTCGGGCTCGCTTTTTCATGGAATCAATAAAGGTGATTCCACCGTCAACGTTCTAATTGGCTCTAAGAAGTTTACCGAAGGCTGGAATAGCTGGCGGGTAAGCACATTAGGCCTTATGAATATTGGAGCTACCGAAGGCGCGCAAATCATCCAGCTTTTTGGTCGCGGTGTGCGTTTAAAAGGTTTTAATCAAACACTCAAACGCAGTGCTCGAACTGCCTTACCAGATGGCGTCACCCGTCCGAAGCATATTGAGATACTTGAGACCTTATCCATATTCGGCATCCATGCCGATTATATGGCTCAGTTTCGTGACTTTCTGGAAGAAGAAGGACTCCCTGGAGATGATGAACGGCTTGAGTTCTTTTTGCCGGTTATCAGAAATCTTGGCACACAGCCCTTAAAAACTATCCGCCTAAAAAAACAGATCAATGGAGTAAATACTGAATTTGGTGATGCGTTCCGTCAACTGGCCCCAATACCTACTCTCAGTATGCCAACCGAGTATCTGCAAAAGAATAAAGTTGTGCTTAACTGGTATCCTAAAATTCAGGCAATCAAATCAAAGGGCATGATTGGTGGCGATGAAGATGCGGCTCCTAATATTACCTACTTCCAACCTAAGCACATCGCTTTTCTGGATATAGCAAATCTGTATTTTAACATTGAGCGATATAAAGCAGAGCGTGGCTGGTATAACATCAATATTACTCGTGAAGCCATCAAGCAACTTTTATCGGATCAAAGCTGGTATCAGTTATGCATTCCAGCAAGCGAGCTTGAATTGGGTGATTATAACAGAATCTACCAATGGCAAGAAATCGCCATCGCACTTCTGAAAAAGTATGTAGAGCGTTACTACAGCTACTCAAAACGCGAATGGGAAATGCCCCACCTCGAATACTCTGATCTTAGTGCCAGCGACCCCAACCTGCTTTTGCATGAAAGCCCTGGTGACGGTGGTTATCGCATACGCATTGAGGATTCGCAGGAAGAAATTGTTGAGAAACTCAATGAGCTTAAAGCCATAATTGAAAGTGGCACCTTGAAAAACTGGGAATTTCGTGGAATGAAGGCTATCTGGTTTGGTAAACACCTTTACCAGCCATTGTTGTACCTGGAACAAGGTATTGTTGAAATTAGTCCTGTACCCTTGAACAAGGGTGAAAAAGACTTTGTGGAAGACCTTAAATCGTTCTGCGATAATAACACCGGGTATTTATCCGGAAAGGAAATGTATCTCCTTAGAAATTTAAGTAAAGGAAAAGGCGTTGGCTTTTTTGAAGCCGGCAATTTTCATCCAGACTTTATTCTGTGGTTGCTTATAGATGGCAAGCAGTTTGTAACTTTCCTTGATCCAAAAGGCATACGAAATATTGGCTTGAACGATCCTAAAGTACAGTTTTATCAGACCGTTAAAGACATAGAAAAGAGGCTTGGCAATACCGCTGTTGTCTTGAATTCGTTCATTATATCAAATACACCATCCCATGAAACTACCAAGTTATGGAGTGTGAAAAAATCCGATATTCAAGCAAGAAATGTAGTTTTCCAAGAAGAGGATAAAAGTACATACATAAAGAGCATTCTGGAGAAAGTGAATGCTTAAGAATGAAGACCGCCTACGCACGTCCTGTGCTTCGGCGGAAGAGGGGCGCGAAGAGAAATTGAAGAAGGAAGAAGCATCCAACAACCAGTTCAACCTGACAATTCCTGTTGTCATGGTTTGTGCTTGTCGCTTCGCTCGGCACAAACCACGCCAAGCCCTTCGGGCCGGAATTGCAGGTTAACTGAATGTTATGTTGGCGCTTCGCGCTGAGGAATATGAATGCAATATCAATTTGTTGAATATCTTGAGCCTGAAATTAAATCTGAAATCTGTAAGTCAATATTAGAAGATTTGCCATTTTGGTTCGGTATACCGGAATCAAATGCTGAATATTGTGAAAACGTAAGGAAATATCGTTTTATAGCAGTTTTACATGATAATTGTAATATTGGATTTGTTTCAATAAAAATGAATAGCGAAAAAGTACATGAGCTTTACGTATTAGGTTTATTAAAGAATCAACATCGCAATGGAATTGGATCAAAATTACTAAGATTTATTGAAGATGATTTATTAAAAAATGGAGTAGAATATCTTGAAGTTAAGACATTAGATGAATCACGTGAATCGGAAGAATATAAAAAGACACGTTTGTTTTATTTAAAAAATGGATTTATAAAATTCGATGTTTGAACCGCCCCGGTATTGCCGGAGACTGCAATCTTTGAGAGGATACAGTCATGGGCAAGCAAAGCAGGTTTTCACCAGAAGTACAGGAGCGGTCGGTTCGGCTCGTCGACGAGCAGCGTAACGAGCACCAATCGCAATGG
>JBGSYX010000274.1:0-13712 GCA_041750735.1 Cyclobacteriaceae bacterium | reverse complement strand
GCCATCAGTAAATCATCGAGGAAATACTCGGCTGCGGCTTCAAATACGATGGGTATTTTTGCCTTTTCTACAAGCCTTTTTATTGATGAAGCGCCCGCCAATATATCATCTGCGTTGTTAGGGTACTGGTCCGCCTTCACATGTGGCGTGGTTATTACCTTTTTATACCCTAGTTTTAAAAATGTCCGAAGGATGTAAAGCGATTCTTCTTCAGAGTTGACGCCATCATCCAGGTACGGAAGCAAGTGGGAATGTACATCAACCAGGAAGGGTAACTTTGTATTACTAGTACTTTTCTTGAAAATATTGAACATGAGTGAATTTAAATTGGAAGCAGTTCCCTGATTTTCTTCCAGTTTGAAGGCTTTTCTACTTCATAGTAATTTTTACCATAACCATAGCTGTCTGCGGATGTTTTTTTAACTGAATTCAAAATGAGCGCCAGATTCTTGATCTTGTTCACTTTGACTAGTCGGTTTACATTTTGCAGATATATTTTCTTGCTATGACCAGCACGGAATACATAAATAGGAAGTGTTGCTATTTTCAGAGCCTGAATACCATCCGTTACCAAACCGACCGGTGGTGTGTCTATAATGATCGTATCATAGCTTTCGCAAACCTTTTCTATCAGTTTATCAAATGAGCCCCCAAGAATTAATTCAGAAGGATTTGGTGGTATCGGACCAGCTGCGATGTAATGCAAATTTTGGACGAGTGTCTCCTGAATGCATTCTTCAATAGTGTGCTTATTTATCAGTATTGTACTGAGACCTTTTGAAGTATGGGCCTCAGGAAAGACTTCCTGAAATCGTGGTTTTCGCATGTCAAGGTCCAGAAGCAGCACTTTCTGGCCACGTAGGCTTATGATTCCACCTAGGTTTATGGCAATGAATGTCTTGCCTTCTCCGCTAATGGTACTGGTGATAGCTATAATTGTCTTGTTGCTGTGACCATTTAGAAACTCGAGATTGGTTCTTATCGTTCGGAATGCTTCACTAATCTCAGATTTCAGGTTGTTATTTATCACTAACCGAGAGGATTTTAACGCCTTGTTGGCATAGAATGGTATTGAACCAAGTACAAATGCCGCAGAAATTCGCTCGAGTTCCTGCTGTGAAGTAATTTTGTTATCAAATAAATAGCCGAGACTGATGATTAAAAAGCTGATGAAAAGCCAGGCTACTACGCCAATGGAATAATAAAGAATTTTGTTTGGTGAAATGAGCGCAGACGAGGACGCAGAGGATAAAATCCTGAAATCGGTCACAGTGCCGGCTTGGGCCAGCTCAAATTCGGCCTTGTTTTTAATCAGAGAAAGATAAAACTCCTCGTATAAAGTGTAGTATCGCTCGGTTTTCGTGTACTCCGTGCGCTTGCCTGGTAGGGAAACGAACTCATGCTCCAGATTGGCTTTCCGCTTTTTCAATTGGTCTAGTAAGGTATACAGGCTTTCACGTGTGGTCTCGAGGTAGCCGAAAATCCGCTTTTTCAGAAATTCGATTTCGTCATTCTTTTTTTGAAAAGCGAACGTATTATCACGGTATGAACTGAGGAGTATTTGTTTTTCTTCTGTGAGTGTATTAAGTCTTTGCATTTCTGCGGTCAGATCTGGGGAGAAAGCCATGACTTCGGCAGGGCTGAGATCAAACTGAGAATCTTTTACTATTTTATCCAGCAGATTATTGCACAACTCAATACGTTTTTGAGTAGCAAACCGCTGAGAATCCAATTGTTCCATTATCAAAATAGTTCTGGACAAATTGGCATCCATATTGGTGGTTTTGTTATTTATAGTAAAATTCTCGAAATAGCCCTCCAAGTCAGACAGTTTCTCTTCAGTTTGCCGCAACTGCAAATTCAAAAAGTCTATTCTTTGCCTATTCGCCTTATTCTGCTCCAACTGGGAATAATAGATATAAAGGGTGTCGATTGCCGTAAGAATATGGCTGGCTTTGTCGCGGTTGTAGTCTGTGAATGAAACGGTGATGGTCTGTGCTTTAAAATCAAGCGGCTCCACTGTAAGATTGGCATAAAGATAGTTTACCAGGCCAGGAATGCTGTTGATCTTAAAAAAATAGCGGTTGTCTGTTTCATCCAGGTAATTCATCGTTGGCGTGATGACAACTTTGAGCATATCTATTTGAACCGTATCATGGAATTGATACTGTTTACTGAATACTCCTGCAGGTGTGTTGAGTTCAATATTAAATTCTGAATTATTCAATATTACCAAATCAATTGATCGATCGGTGTAATCCGGCGTGGTCTGAATAACATTTACTTTAAATGGGATATATGGGTATCGCTCTTCAAATAGTATGTCGCCATACTGGAAGTAGGATACTTCCCAGTTAATCGCTTCTGCGACTTTGTTGAGAAAAAGACGGGATTTAATAATTTCAATTTCGCGGGCTAGTACATTGATATCCTCATCAAAACTCTTAAAACCCAGCACTTTGGCGTCGCTTTTTATGTCGATTTGCAATACAGAGCTAGATTGAAACAGCGGCCTGGTATATCGTACACTTATGTAGGCAACAGCAAGACATCCTATGAGGAGAAATAGTACGAGCGGTATTAGTCGGATAATCCGGTCACGAAGTTTACCAAAATCTATCATCTCGGCAATAGGTTCACCGGATGAGGCGTTCAAAAAGCTGCTATGCTTATCCTCCATCATGACTATGGATTGTTTATACTTTCGATCAAAACAATCAGGGTCAACGTACTCAGAAGAAGTGAAAAAACCGGTATGAAATCATTGACACCTTCGGTTATAATTTTGCGTGTAGGTTCCACATAAATGATATCGCCGGGAAGGGCGCTGGTCATCGACAGGCGGGTGCCTTCTATGGTCGACAGATCGATAAGAAAGACTTCAGGGTGATGCAAATCGCCCCGGATCAGACGGATATTATGGGCTTTTCCTCCCTGATCAATACCACCGGCAAGCGCGATGGCTTCGATGACTGATATATTCTCGTTTTCCAGTGGTATCACTTTGCCGCCCGGAGCGCCAAGCACAATAATCCGTTTGTTGAGATAATCGAGCGTGACGAATGCATCATGATAAAACTGATTGTACTTTGATTCAAGGTATTGTTGTGCTTCCAGCAGGTTCATCCCGGCAATTTTTACAGTATCAATCATTGGAAACTTGGCTCTTCCGTCATTGAATACCTGAAACTGCGGCCTGTATTGCTGATTAGTATTTTGGTTAAAATCCTTTTGGAGTTCAAAGTTTGGATCTATGATGCGCTCGCCCTTATTTGTATGCACCCTGAGATCGAGCAGATCGTTTGGCTGAATAATATACTGTTTTTCCAGTACATCGATATCCGAAGAAAGCCACGATAAGTCGGCATCTTCTTTCAGTTGGAACATGAGATGGTATTTGTATGACTTGCAGGAAAAGAAAAGCTGACCTGCAATCAA
The DNA here is from genome assembly GCA_041750735.1 of Cyclobacteriaceae bacterium. GTDB lineage: Bacteria > Bacteroidota > Bacteroidia > Cytophagales > Cyclobacteriaceae > JAAUQL01. The sequence continues at coordinate 10,274 of JBGSYX010000274.1, read as the reverse complement.
AATAAAAAGTGTCAGAAGTTGATTTTTTGTCAAACCGTTTTTTGGGGTAAAGATAAATATTATATAGTTATCTCAACCCCAGCGATGCTTTATAGTCGCTAAAAGAAGGTAGATTTTTATCCTTCTCGGAAATTATAGGCGAGATAATGCCCCAGTCGATCGAAAGTTCGGGATCATTAAAATAGAATCCGGAATCGGACTCCTTATGATAAACCTTGGTGCATTTATAAAAAAGGTAGGAGTCTTCAAGCGCCAGAAAACCATGTGCAAATCCTTCAGGCAGAAAAAACATGTTTTGCCGCTCACCGGAAAGCTCAACAGCATAATGCATTCCAAAGGTTTGCGAATGGGGCCGGATATCGACAGCCACATCGAGAACGCTTCCAGATATCACCTTAATCAGCTTTCCCTGTGCATAAGGCGGCTTTTGAAAGTGAAGTCCTCGCATCACCCCTTTTCTGGAAAATGAAAGATTGTCCTGGACAAACGACAGGTTCAGCCCTAGCGATTTGAAGGCAACGTCGTTGTACGATTCGGTAAACCATCCACGGTGGTCATGATAAACTGAAGGAAATATCTCGACTAGTCCGACAATCCCGGTTTCCTTAATTTCCATGAAGATTAACCTATTTGTGAAATTGTCTGGTGGTATTTGTCGATCACTATCCGTTCATCGAATTTGTCCAAAACCAATTGCCTGCCTTTAGAACCCATAAGTTGTAGTGCGTCAGAATCCAAATGGTATAAGTCAAACATCTTTTTGGCCAGGTCCTGAGGATTTTTTGATTCACACAAATATCCATTTTCACCATCGATCACGACATTTCTGCAGCCTGGTACATCTGTGGTAATGATAGGTTTAGCCATACTGGCGGCCTCGAGAAGAGTTTTAGGTGTTCCTTCCCGGTATGAGGGCAGCACTATACAATCTGCCTTTTCAATATATGTTCGAACATCTTCTGTAACACCAAGGTATTCGATCTGGCTTCTTTCTATCCAGTCGTAAATAACAGCTTCGGGAATGCCGCGTTTGTGTTTTTCATCGATTGGTCCAAGCAACTGAAATTTCGCATCTATACCGTGATTTTTCAGTGAATCGATTGCGTCGATATATTCCAATATCCCTTTGTCGTATATAAGTCTAGAGATCAGCAGAAAGGTAAATGGCTTTTTTACTGATTTAGAAAAAACCGGCATGAAGTCCGCAGTATTGATGCCCGACCCCGGCAGCAGATCACAAACCTCCTCCCGTACGATATTTTTCTCCTGGAATAGCTTCAGATCATCATTATTCTGAAAAAATATTTTTCTGGGGAAACGAAACGCAATTCTGTACAACAGGATGGCTACCCTGGACACGAGATTGTCCTTTAAAAACATGGTACCCAATCCACAAACGTTATTTACCACAGGAATCCCCAGCATGGCTGCTGCTATGGTGCCATAGATGTTGGGCTTAATGGTATAATGCAGAATCACGTCGGGCTTTTGGCGCCGGTAAATATTATAAAGTTCGAAGATGAGCAGGAAATCCTTAAGCGGATTGGCGCCGCGACTATCCATTTTCACCGGGAAATGCTTACATCCTAATTCGATAAGCTTCGACGTGTATTTATCGTTTGGGGCAATCGTGATAACTTCATTACCTTTGTCCATTAGCGACAGGACAAGACCTTTTCTGAAGTTGTAAATGTTCCAGGAAGTGTTTAAAACAACCGCTATTTTCATGAAGTCACTGGATGCACGAATGCGTTAAATCTGAAATAATGGGCGAAAGTATAAAATATATTGTTTTAATCTTAAGCAGATAATTTCTTTTTTATCAAAGCTAAGACATGCTCATACATAATAACTATCAGAATACTGAAGATAAAATAAATTCAAAAATACATTGACAAAACCCAACAACGCGAATTCTGACGACAAGGCCGTATTGGTCGCCGGAGCATTTTCATCACTAGGTCCATCAAGGGTTGAGGAATACCTCGACGAGCTTGAATTTCTTGCCACAACGCTTGGATTAGAGACTGTTAAAAGATTTACACAAAAACTGAATAAACCGGAAACTGCCACCTATATCGGAAAAGGTAAAGTCGAAGAGATACGGCAGTTTATTCTTTCCTTCAAAATTAATACCGTCATATTTGATGACGACCTCACGCCTTCTCAATTACGAAACCTGGAAAAAGTCTTCAATTGCAAGATTTATGACCGTAGCCTACTCATTCTGGATATTTTCCTGAAAAGAGCTCAGACAGCCCAGGCTAAAACGCAAGTAGAGCTTGCGCGATATCAGTATCTGTTGCCACGTCTTACGAGGATGTGGACTCACCTGGAGCGGCAAAGAGGGGGAACTGGTACACGCGGAGGTGCTGGTGAAAAGGAAATAGAAACCGACAAACGAGTGATCAAAAATCAGATTACTCTGCTGAAGGAGCGCCTGGAAAAAATTAACCGTCAGAACGCTACGCAGCGTAAATCCAGGGCAGCGATTGTGCGTGTGGCATTGGTAGGTTATACCAATGTTGGGAAATCCACGCTGATGAATTTGCTCACGAAGTCGGATGTGCTGGCTGAGGACAAACTATTTGCCACAGTTGACGCTACCGTTCGAAAAGTGGTTATCGCTCAAATTCCATTTCTGTTGTCAGACACGGTAGGATTTATCCGAAAACTTCCGCATCACCTGATCGAATCTTTCAAATCCACACTCGATGAGGTTCGCGAATCCGACATACTCCTCCACGTAGTGGATTTATCGCATCCTTTGCATCATGAGCAGATGGAAGTAGTGAATAAAACCCTGGTTGAAATTGGCGTTGGCGACAAGACACAGATAGTATTGTTCAATAAAGTGGATCGTATAAAACCACTCAGCACTGAAGAAGAAGAGAATGGTGATCCGGATCGAGTGGATATTCAGCAATTATTGAACAGTAGGAGTGACGGCGAAGTTTACATTTCAGCCACTAAAAAGTTGAATATCGACGTGCTTCGGGAGGTATTGGTGAAGGAAGTAAGGAAAGCCCACCTGAAGATTTACCCAAATTACCTGATGCCCGAAACGCATTAATAGCCAGCGATTCTTTTACTCGTGTTCGCCATTTTCAAGTAAAATGACGCTCACATCTGGATTATTTAGCCATGCTGCCTGGCGGAGTTTCCTGAAATTGATCCTTCCAATAATGTAATGGTTTTCCAGGGCTTTGTATTCCTCGCTAATGGAAATAAAGGCATTTTTTTCGATGATTTCTGGCTTCGTGAACCTCAGATAAATAGTTATCGGGAAATCATCATAAAGCTCGATTCCCGATTCCTGTGTGGTCTTTTTGTACTCGTATTTGTAATTATATGTTAATGCGGAAATGTCAGAAAGTACCGCGGAACCCGTAGGATAACCGCCCGCACCTTTTCCAATAAATACCTGATGCTCCGAAAAGGCACCTTCGACAATCACGCCGTTGAATTCACGCTCTACCTTATACAATTCACTTTTGTTGCTTACAAATTGCGGGATCACCATCGCTACCACATGGCGGTCATCGATTTTACGGCTTTTCGCCAGCAGCTTTATTTTATAGCCGCGCTCTCTGGCAATCTTGATATCAAAGTCAGAGATGTTCTGAATACCATAATTGAATACCTCCTCAGGATGGATTACCAGTCCAAAAGCGTGTGTCAGAATGATGCAAAGCTTGTATTTGGCATCATATCCTTCCACATCGAGCGCTGGATTCGATTCGGCATAACCAAGCCGCTGGGCTTCGGCCAAAGATTCATCAAACGTTTTGTTTTCTGAAAAAACCTTTGTGAGGATAAAATTGGTAGAGCCATTGAAAATACCCTCTACGGCATTGAGAAGGTCATTGTCATAGTATTCTTCCAGGTTCCTGATAATCGGAATACTTGCGCAAGCCGCCCCTTCATACAGCAACGATACTTTATGTTTTTTCTGTAGTGCCAACAATTCGGTCATATTATCAGCCACCATTTTTTTGTTGGCTGTCACCACCGATTTGCCATTTTTCATGGCTTTTGTAACAATATCGTAGGCTGCGATAGGGTCATCTATCAGCTCAAGAACCACATCAACGTCCTTATTTTCAAGTATGTCATTTTTGTCAAACGTGAAATAGCGGTCAGGCAACGACCGTTTTTTGGTACGATCCTTCACACAAATTTTCACTATTTCAGCTTTGATGCCGCGTGTCTCTTCCAGGACACGATACAACCCCTGCCCCACTACACCAAATCCAAAAATTCCTAATCTTAAATTGTTACCCATGTTGTTTCAAAAAAAAATCTCTCACCGAAATGCCGGGAGAGATTCGCTATTTAATCATTTATTTCCGGCTTATTTTTCCCTTTCAGGTAGGAATTAGCACCACAACGCCACGCGCATTAGGTTGCCAAGGTTTCAACGGGCCTATTCCCTCCGCCTTTCGCAATAAGAACACTAATTTCAAGAACGAGGGGCAAAGTAAATAGATTGACGGGATCAATGCAATACTAAGTGGCGCCGATGGTCAATTAAATGAATTGATCGTTGCCATGGAAAATTATTTTTATCTATTTTTGCGATCCAAAATTACGGCCTCGTAGTTCAATGGATAGAATAGAAGTTTCCTAAACTTTAGATACAGGTTCGATTCCTGTCGAGGCTACTAGTAGGAGTAACAGAAAGCGGCTAAATGCCGCTTTTTCTTTATTAAGTAAATTTGCTGCCTTCAAATTAGATTATGGCAATGGCCATTCCGTGTATTTTCCAGTAAAAATGGTAGTTAATGCAGTAATCTGTATCCTGAAGTTTGAATTGCATACCTGTACCTTTGCTTATGAATACATATTGTAGTGAAAATAAGTTTACCAACTTTCGGCCAGGTTCAATGTGGCATAGTGCACAAAGAATGTGTGAATTTTGAGATTTGCTTTTTGGTACTTTTAATCCTTTGTACCCTAAATAGAATATAAGTCAATACGGAAAAATATAATGAATTCTTTGTCACGATCTCTCGGAAAACGATTGTTTTGGATGGCATTCCTAATTCCCATATTCACCTACTCCCAGGAAATTAATGGTGAAGAAAAGGCCAATTATTTCGGAGGAGGAGTTACAGTGACCAATAACGGGATATCGCTGCTGCCCACTTTCTCCTTAAACAAACCCGCAGCTATATTTGATATGAAAGTTGGCAGAAAACTTACTTTTGAACCGCAGATCCGTATGTCACTTGCCGGTAAGCCGTGGTCCTTTGTTTTCTGGTGGCGGTATCAAGTAGTTGACAAGGAAAAATTTCGTATGCGTGTCGGAGCTCATCCCGCTATACTTTTCAAAACAACGACTATCTCCAATAACGGAACCACCAGTGATATGATAGAAGCACTGCGGTATGTCGCAGCAGAGATTTCTCCTGATTATTATATAAGCAAACACGTAAGTGTTGGGTTGTATTACCTTCACGGCTATGGCCTACAGGATACGGGCGTGAAGTACACGGATTTCATAACCATCAATAGTAATTTTTCCCATATAAAACTGTTAAAGGAGTATTATTTAAAATTCAAACCACAAGTCTATTATTTAGTGATGGATGGTCAGGATGGTTTTTACTTTACCTCAACATTCACGTTGGCCAGGGAAAATTTCCCACTCACTATCGAGTCAATCATCAACCAGCCTATTCAAACAGATATCACAGGAGGTGAGGATTTTATATGGAATGTCAGCCTGATCTATTCTTTTGGTAAAGAATATGTCAGAAAATAGGACACCGCAATTAATATGGGGACCTTATTTGATTCCCTAAGGAAGGCGGGATTTCCTATTCCCTGGTTTATGGGGATCACCCACTTCTTTAAAAAGTAGTTGGAACATAGTCCGCCGCAATTTCGCAACGATTAATTTAAGGCAATGAGATGCAAATTGGATTTAGGATAAACATTCAATCTCTGATTGGATATCAGAGTTTCCTCAATTTCATTAGGTATGTTGCCTTATAACATGAATTGAATTATTGATTTTTTGAGATCACGATAAAAAATAATGAAAATGAAAGCAAGTAAATTTTTTTTCGCATTACTCTTCTCTTTGATGTGCATTACTAATATTTATGCACAAGACTGGCCCCAGTTTCTTGGGCCCAACAGAAATAGCGTCTCAGGCCAGAAGGGCATTTTTCGTTCCTGGCCTGAAAGTGGGCCAGAAGTACTGTGGACTGTTAACATAGGTATTGGTTATGGGGGTCCGGTTGTCAGAGACGGCAAGGTGTATTTATTAGATCGGGACGACAAAGTAGGAGATAACCTCCGGTGTTTTGAACTTTCCTCCGGCAAGGAGCTTTGGAATTTTAGTTATGATGCTCCGGGTTCTGTTATGTTTCCGGGTTCCAGGAGTATCCCCGTAGTCGATGAAAATTATGTTTATTCCAGCGGCCCGTATGGCGACTTGTATTGCATTGATATCAACACACACCAACCGGTTTGGCACAAGAATGTCTGGAAAGATTTTGGCGGCGATGAAATACCCCGGTGGGCGATTTCACAATGCCCTATGATTTATGGTGATTTACTAATAATTGCTTCGCAGGCACCGCAGGCAGGCGTTGTTGCCTATGATAAGTTAACCGGTAACGTTAAATGGTCAACTCCGTCTCTTGGGTCGGTTGGATATGTGAGCCCTGCACCAGTTAAAGTTGGTACTGAGGATCATATTGTGATGATTACCGCTGCAAGTGGAGGAAGAGGAACTCCACTAACCGGAGGTAAAGTGGTCGGAATAGAGCCCCTTAGTGGCAAAATCCTATGGGAATATGAAAATTGGAAATGTGTTATTCCAGCCCCAAGTGCTTTTGATGCAGGGGAGGGAAAAGTCCTGATTGTTGGCGGCTATGAGGCTGGTGCAGCTATGATCAAAGTTGAAAAAGCTAACAGCGGATATAACGTTACCGAACTTTTTAAAACGGTAGAATTTGGAGCGCATACAAAGCCTCCCGTTTTCTATAATGGTTATTTCTATGCGATGTACACCACCAATGAGCGAAGGGATGGCCTGGTTTGCATGAGTATGGACGGCCAGATTATGTGGAAAACAAAAAGAGAACCGCTATTTGATAAAGGCAGTATGATCCTGGGCGATGGATTAATATTGGCAACAGACGGCATGACGAAATTATACCTGATCGAACCAGATCCATCAGGTTTTAAGCCGCTGGCCTCAGCTGTATTGCTGCAAACAGGGCAAAACTGGGCGCCTATTGCGTTGGCTCATGGTAAATTGTTGATACGAGACCAAAGCAAGATGATGTGTGTGAAAGTGGCTGAATAATATCTGAAAATTCCTGGGCGCGTACTGAAGTCTAGCCCGGTAGTTGAATGTGATAAAATAAATAAACTTCTAGTTATGAATAGACATAACCTGAATGATCACTTAGAAAAGGGCATAGCCATCAACTAATTTGAAACACATCATGATAAAGGTTAGCAACACTTTGAGGGTTAAAAAGGGGGATTAAACAAGTTAGCTAATGTGATACGCATAGCTAATTTATTTAGGAGAAAAGCCGTTCCTAACCAGATGGCTTTTTATACCATCAAGCGACATTTTATTAAATCAATGGATAGAAAACATGTTATCCTGGACCTCGTAATCTGGTTTTTACAAGCGTATTGAAAAAGTCATACAATCAAAGGTTTCGCATTTTTGTATGGAGTTTTGTAGAATATTTATTTGTAATCCATCTCATTTTCGACTTTAACATCTAATAACTAAATTCAGTTCAAAATTCATCAGATGTCCGATAATTCCGAAACATCAACCTATGATCGCAGGCTTGTGGCCATCATGTTTACCGATATAGTCGGCTATACATCTATGATGGAAAAGGATGAAAACGCAGCAGTAGAAGTCATCGAAAATCATCGGAGGATCCTTGAGAAATATGTAAAAATGCACCAGGGAGAGGTGCTCCAGTATTATGGAGATGGCAGCCTTAGCGTTTTCCCTTCAGCCATTGAAGCGGTTGATGGTGCACTGGGAATTCAAAAGGAACTGACCCAAGTGCAAATTCCATTGCGTATCGGAATTCATCTCGGGGATGTAAAAATAAAAGGGGAGGCAATTTTCGGAGATGGAGTCAATATTGCATCGCGCATCCAGGCTCTCGGAATCGCCGGATCAATTATTATATCAGAAGCCATTCATCACCTTATCAGGAATCAATCGACCATTAAGACCGTCTCGCTCGGCAGCTTTAGTCTTAAAAATGTCAGACAATCCATCATATTATATGCCCTGTCCCACGATTTCCTGTCAGTTCCCGATCCGAAGAAATTACCAGAACGTGACAGGGTTGCCACGAAAAAGTTTAACCAATTAACCTTGGTAGGCATTATGTTGGTCCTACTGGTTTTCGGATATTTCATTACAGATTATTTTATTTCCGGTACCGGCAGCTCATTGTTCAATGATAAATCAATCGCCGTTTTACCGTTCGCAAATTTGAGCAATGATCCGGAACAGGAATATTTTAGTGATGGAATCACCGAAGATATTATTAATCAACTTGCCAAGGTAGAGTCGCTGAAGGTAAAATCGCGCACCACAACCGAACAGTATAAGAATCCCACTATGACCTTACCGGCTATCGGACAGGAACTGGGCGTCTCCTATATTCTTGAAGGTAGTGTCCGGAAAGTCGAAAACATGGTGCGTGTAGTCGCTCAGCTGATTGACGTAAACAACGATATGCATGTCTGGACGGAGACATATGACCGTGAGCTGACAGAGATATTCGATATTCAAAGTGAGATTGCCGTAGAAATCGCAGAGGTTTTAGAGGCCAGGCTAACTAATGAGGAACGGCGCCATATTAACAACAAACCGCAGAAAAAATTGCAATCATCTGAATTAACGGCCTACGATTATCTGCTCAGGGCTCGTGACATCTGGCGGAATTGGAATGATGCTCAGGATCTGGAAAATGCCCTGCAACTCATAGAGAATGCCCTTGAAATTGAACCTGGATTTGCACGTGGCTACGTGTTAAAAGGAAACATTCTCCATTATGGAATGCGTGAATACGGAGTGTCCACCAAGGTGTGGATCGACCAGGCGCTTGAATTGGCCAATAAAGCGATCGGTATCGATTCTATGCTGGCCGGGGCCTACCTACTTAAAGGCAATATATTGAGCGGACAGGACCGCGATCTGGAAGAGACTTTTAAAAACCTGAAAAGAGCCTATTATTTGGAACCTGGTAATCCTGAGGTACTTGAAAGCTTCGGAAATATCCATCTTAGACTTGGAAATTATGAAAAGGGAGCTGCCAAGATCATTCAATCGATAGAAAGACAATACTCCATTAATGATCCGGAGTATTATTTAAGGTGGGGCAATATTTACGGGAATATTAATGAATATGAAACCGCAGAGAAATTATACTTGAAAGCGATCAGCATGGCTCCGGGATGGCTGAGTCCTTATTACAGAATTGGAATGCTTTACCGATATGAGGGTGATCTGGTAGCTTCCGAGGAAAACTTCAGCAAAGCCCTGGAAATCGCACCATCCGACCAGCAAACCATCGATGCGCTGGGATGGGTGAATCTGCAGGCCGGCGATCTGGATGATGCCGCCAGGTATTGGTCAATGTATCAGGAGATCGAGCAACAGTTTAGTGATAAAACCCAATATCTTCCTTTCAGACATCGGTTGGGCTACATTTTGTCGGTGAAGGGAGATGCTAATACGGGGCGAAGCCTTATGAATGAACAGCGTATCCGCGATCTGGAACGGCACGAAAACCGAAGGGGATACGGCGTATGGATGGACAGAGGATATTTTTACGACCTTGCCGCAACTAATGCCTATTTGGGTAACAAGGCCGAAGCACTGGCCTGGCTCGATAGCGCATCACAAACGGGCTTCATGAACACCTGGTATCTGGAAAACGATCCATTATTCAACACCATACGGGATGAAGCTGAATTTGTCCGGATCAAAAATGACTACGAAGCACGCTGGCAGAAAAGGGTATCGGCATTCAAAAAAGCGATTAGTGAAACCAAAAACCTTCCAGATGTAATCAGAATAACGAATGAACAAAAACCTAATTTGTAAACTTGTCCGATGGATTTTAACACCCCGGATTTTTATCAGTTTTCCTTATCAGGCTTACTAAACTGATGCTCATCTGAAGTTTGATAATTTTTTCAAATACAAAAAAATGTAAATAAGCAATTCATCAACAGACATAAAACAACCTTTAAAAGCATGG
>JBGSYX010000273.1:0-15766 GCA_041750735.1 Cyclobacteriaceae bacterium | reverse complement strand
GCTGCGCGAAAAGAATCAAAAAGATTTTACCGTTATTGATTAACTGTAAAATGTGATTGTTCCAAAAATATTTCTACGCGAATGACATGTTTTAACCTATTTTTGGACCCAACCAGGATATTCTATCTGAAGCCGACCGCTAATCTATGAATTCAAATACATCAATAATTAAAATTACATTATTCATTGTTTTACTGAAATGTGGGAATTTGCATGCGCAGGATTCGCAAAATTCTACTTTCCAGACCTGGTCTTCTTTCAACTTCGTAAAAAACCTACCCTTCAACGCAGTACTAACTATAAATCCGGAAGTCAACCGATTAATTACCGGTGGCTCACCATGGCATGCGTATTCCATCGATAATAATCTTGAATACTACCCAAACAACACCTGGGATATTTTTGCTTCTCTCCAGTTATCATATACGGTTCAGGATGAAGATATCAATTCACTTGAAATACGTCCATACATTGGCGCCCGATGGAATATCCTAAAACCGGAGAAACGTGTTTTTTTATTTCTACAAGGAAAGTACGATTTCCGATTTATCCATTATTATGGTAGCCTGCCAGATAAGTATAGTGGGCGGTTCAGGATTAAGCCTGAGATACGTATTTCGTTAAATAGAGAAAGCAACCTGGCTGACAAAAACCTCATGCTCCGGCTCTCTGGCGAATATTTCATCCAGATTGATGAGAAGGTGAAAGAACGCTTTCTAAGTAAACACCTTATGGCAGTTGGTCTATATTACCGGCACAGTCATGCATGGAGATATGAATTCCGATACCAGTTATATAAAAACAAAAACACTATTGAAGCAACTTTACCCACCTCCACTGATCATGTTGCTTATTTTATTGTGACATGGTTTTTATAAGCCTACTTTATAAAAAGGTTCGGGAGAAAAAGCGAAATCTGAGGAAATAGTGTAACCAATGTGAGCACAAGTAGACTTACACCTAGGAAGGGAAGGCCACTTTTACTCACCTGCATGATGGATGTTTTACCAATGCTGGACGCAACGAACAGGCACACACCAACAGGTGGCGTGGTAAGTCCGATAACCAGGTTCAACACGGCGATAATGGCAAAATGAATCGGCTCCACTCCCACTGCCATCGCTACCTTAAGTAAAATTGGGAAAAGTATCAGCAGTGCAGCCAGTGTTTCCATGAAGGTGCCAACAAAAATCAAAAGGATGTTAATTATGAGCAACACCACGTATTTGTTCGTGGAGAAGTCTAAAATCTCCATGGAAAGTCTTTGAGGTAGTTGCTCAGCTATTAGTATCCAGCCAAACAGGTTGGCAAACCCAACCAGAAGCATCAAAGAAGCAGAGGTCTTCATCGAATCCAAAATCACAACCGGAAGGCGTTTTAGTGTAATTTTCTTGTAGATAAACAGCCCAACAAACAAGGCATAAATTACCGCTATGATGGAAGCTTCCGTCGGAGTGAATATCCCGCCGATAATTCCAAAAAGGATTATAAACGTCATTAAAACCGCACAGAAAGTATCCTTGAACCCATGCATTATTTGTGAAAATGAACTCCTGGGAAGTGTGCGATACTTTTTCTTAACGGAGATAAAATAGGCCATGCCAGCCATGCCAATTCCAAGCATGGTTCCAGGCAGCGCTCCCGCCAGGAACAGTTTTCCGACCGATAGTCCGCTAATCGTTCCCGCAATAATCATTGGCACACTTGGTGGGATTATCGGCCCCACCGTTGAAGCTGAAGCGGTTACAGCGCAGGCAAAACCACTATCGTAACCTTCCTTTTTCATGGCAGGAATCATTACCGATCCGATACTTGCGGTTTCTGAAACTGCTGTACCTGTGATTCCTGCGAATAACATGCACGCACCTACATTGGCCATGGCCATTCCACCACGGATGTGTCCCATGAGATGATTACAAAACAAGACTATCTTTTCTGTCAACCCACCATGGTTCATGAGATTACCAGCCAGGATAAAGCCTGGTATGCTCAGTAATACAAATGAATCGATACCTGAATACATTTTTAACGGAACCACAACCAAAGGCAATCCGGCCATGAATACGTATAACAAACATGAAAAACCCAAGGCAAATGCAATCGGGAAGCGAAGTACCAGAAAAGCTATAAAGGATATTAAAACGGCGGTGATCATATCAATGACGTAAATGAGCCAATACGTTTCGAAATGCAAAATAGGTCATCGAAAAACCCAGCAGCACCATGGCTCCAAAACTCCAGAACATTGGGATGGCTAGTCCGGGTGAGCGCTCTGCCATTCCCATCATCAAAAACCTGATACTATAAATCAAAAACAATACAAATAATACAAACGTGATCAGCGTCGAGAGCGTATCAAGTACCCAACTATACCGTGCACTGAGGTGGGAATGCCATAAGTCCAATTGTATGAAATATCCTTGTCGAAACGCCAATCCTGCCGCAAAGCTCACTGTATAAATAAAAACCATACGCGATAATTCCTCCGTCCATGATGGGGCTTTATCCAGTAAAAACCGTGCATAAATCTGGAAACAGACGATTCCTATCAATAGTATTGTACTGAATAAGGTTCCGTATTTCAAAAACCGAATTAACAGGACATCAAATTTTTTCATTGAAGGACAAGCTTTTTTAAAGATAACTTTTTTCTGCAATCATTCTAAAATAGCGAAATTGGAGCAACCCAAGGAAGCAATTTGCCATAATCTGCGGAAATAATAAGCAAATCGTTTATTGTATGAAGAGGTTTTTTGTTTAATTGGGCAGTATATCAGGAAAAACAATGATCCTTGAAGCGTGTGTTGAAAACCTAAAAGAAGCCATTACCGCGCAGCAACGTGGGGCCAACCGCATTGAGTTGTGTGATAACCTATATGTTGGAGGAACAACTCCCTCCTACGGCACCATTTTAATGGCTAAAAAAAACCTTGACATTCCCATCATGGTGCTTATACGGCCCAGGGGCGGTAATTTTGTATATAATTCCCAGGAAATCGAGATCATGAAAAAAGACATCGAGGTATGCCGGGAAATTGGCGTGCATGGAGTGGTATTTGGTGCATTGCGTGATGATTCTACTATTGATAGTGATTTAATGAAGGACCTTGTGGCTTTATCCTATCCGCTGGAGATTACCTTTCATAAAGCCATAGACGAAACAGAAGATATCATGGATGAATGTAGGAAACTCGCCGACCTGGGTATACATCGACTTCTGACCTCAGGTGGCAAACCGACAGCCATGGATGGCGCAGAAACCATAAATCAAATGATGGAGGAGTTCAAAGCTAAGGTTCAGGTAATTGCCGCTGGAAAAATTACGAAGAAAAATCTGGACCATATCCGTAATGTCATTCATGTCGATGAATTTCACGGCCGCCAAATCGTCGGCAAGCTTTCTTAACCCCAGTGTCAGAACAACCCCAGTATCTGACTGCAAATTATCATCAAAACCAATGCAAACGGATACACGGCCGCATAGGCAATTTTCGGACCGTTGGATTCGGACATGGGTTCTACGGCGCTTAAGGCAGGTGTGGAAGTCATGGCGCCGGTGAGTGCACCGAGCATCACAAGAAAGTTGATTTTAAAGAGGTAGTATCCTGCGAGCATTGCAATAACCATAGGCAAAATAGTGATGACAGCGCCTGTGAGTAAAAACTTTAAACCACCGGATTGCAAGGTGGCCATGAGATTTCCACCTGCATCAGTTCCAACTGCGACAAGGAAAAAGATCAGACCAAGTTGCCGTAATAGTTGATTGGAAGAACCGGCAACGTTCCACAAAATATTTCCTGTCTTTCCAATTCGACTTAAGAAAATAGCTGATAACAATACACCGCCCGTTAGTCCGAGACTGAAATCGAATCCAAACAAAGGAATATGCAATTTTCCCAGGAGCACACCAATGATTATTCCTAAGGACACAGGTAGGAAATCGAGCTCGGTAAGTCGCTTACGGTTGTCGCCTAGCAGTTTCTGAACATTGGTCAAACTCTGATCCGTACAGGCTATCATCACCTTATCGCCAAATCGCAATTTACTGGCCGCATTAGGTGTAATATCAATGCCCGCCCGCCGAATTGATGTAGCCGTAGCGTTGTATTGCTCGAACAGCCCAAGCTCACCGAGTGATTTATTGATTATTTTGGTATTGGTTACAAGAATACTCTGGATCACGTACTTATTGCTCAATGGAATTTGAATGGTTGTTTCCCCGCCGATGAGCAACTGCACTTTTTTCAGATCGTTCTCGGTCCCTACGGCCTTGATGACGTCGCCTTCAAATAAAGTGGTTTTTGCTGATGGTGTAAAAGCATTTCCATTGTGCATCACCCGTGAAATATTCGTCCTGGTCATTGTCCGGATTTTGAGTTCGCCGAGAGTTTTGCCAAAAATATTTTTGTTCTCCACCAGGTAATTCTTATTCATTATCACTGGAAATTCCGCTTTTACTTCATCATCATATTTTTGCTCGGCATCTTTAATAGAGACCCTGAATAGTTTAGGTGAAATTTTCACAAATATGATTACTGCCAATACTCCAAAGGGGTATGAAATTCCATAGCCGATCGATGCAAGTGTTGATTTTGTACTTTCAATTGCGGCAGCTAAACCTGGCGTGCTGGTTAAGGCTACGGTAAACAGACCGACAGCAAGTTTTGAGTCAATGTCGAGCAGGTAACTTAAAAGGCCGGTTGCTAACGCCGCGGTAATCACAGTGATTGCGGTTATGATTATGAGCTTCATTCCATCTTTCTTAAAGGATTCGAAAAAGCCCGGTCCAGCCTGTATACCAACCGAATAAATAAAAAATATCAGCCCTATTTGCTGTACTACCGGTGGCATCGTCACACCATAATGCCCAAAAAGAAGCGCTACGAAAATGATTGCCGATACATCAAGAGAAACTCCTTTAATCTGAATTTTTCCCAGTAGTATTCCCAGAGCCACAATGACGAAGAAAGCAACATAATCGTTTTCAATAAATTCCATAAAACTTGAGATTGAATTTTATGGTCAAAAATAGTTAATAAACTACTGTAACATCTTTAAAAGGTAAAATTAACGTCAATTTAATTAGTTGGTGAATCGACGTGATTGATAAAAAATTTAGAGATAGAGCAATAGATGTCGCTAATTTTACAAAGCTCCTTTAGCTAACCTATATTTGTAGTACCTGACAATACAATATTGGGCTTTACCCAAGTAATTTCCGAATAATTTGGTTAGCTTAGTAGGCCTGTCAACCCGTATGAGTTTTAAGCTAAACCTATGAATTTTTATTACCATGGAGGAAGGTCATAATGTTCAAAAACGGTTTTTTCAGGAATTGAAAACTAAGCTGCCATCCAATCTCTCAATGGCAAATGTGGTAGCTGACGAATTGAATGTAAGCATTGACAGCGCATACAGACGTATTAGAGGCGAATCGGATTTATCGCTTCATGAATTTGACCTCTTAGCGTCAAAGTTTGACATTTCGACAGAATCAGTATTAACGAAAAATCACCACGATGTACTTTTCAGTTACCGTAATATCAACCAGGGTCATTTCGACTTTGGGAACTATTTTCAATCGTTGATCGAAGAGATAAGGTCGCTCGAGCAGTATGGGCTGAAGGAAATTATTTACGCCGCCCCGGATTTGCCGATGTTTTATTATTTCCTGTTCCCTAAACTAGCCGCCTTTAAACTCTATTTCTGGCGCAGAAATGTTTTTGACTATACCAAAACTGACGAAAAACTATACAAATTCGCCAATATTCCGGAAGAGGAATTGTCCAGATCGCTCAAGATGGCCAAGGCATACCTGAAAATGCCAACCACGGAAATATGGAGCGAAGAGACGTTGAATTCGACATTGAGGCAGGTGAATTTTTATAGTGAAATGGGGCTTTTCGAAAGCCGCCAGGAAATTGTAGATATTTTGGATGATATGCGCAAGGTCATTGATCACGTGCACAAACAGGCTGAATTGGGTATGAAGTTTATTCCGGGTAGTGTTCCAATGATGGACAACAGAAATGATAGTACTAATTTTAAAATCTACCACAATGAAGTCACATTGTCAGAGAATGTGGTTATCGTAAAACTTGATCATTTTAATGTAGTCCATCTCGGTCATAATGTGCTCAATATTCTTACCACAAGCAATTCACAATTTTGCGACGATTCCATTTTTTTCGTGGAAAAAGTCATAAAAAACTCAAACCTAATCAGTGTGTCTGCTGAAAAGGAACGCAACAGATTTTTTAATATTCTTTCCCGAAAAATAGACGCGATGGAGGCAAATATTTAAAATTTTGGAACCATATCATTCTTCCATTTCTTGTAGCCCACACCGGCCAAAACCGTAAGAAATGCAAAAAGAAACATTGTAGGATACAATTCCTTGTAGTAATAAATGGCGGCAGAAACTGCATCAACTACGATCCAAATGATCCAATTTTCAATTTTTTTCCTGGCCAGCATCCAGGTAGCCACAAAACTAAGCGACGTGGTAAACGAATCCCAGTAAGGTAAATCTGAATTTGTATAATTGTCAAGTATCCAGCCAATCAGGAAAAAGAGCAAGATTGATACAACAAGCAACCTGGTGAGTAAAACTGCGCCTGATCGCGTGACTCCGATTTTCTCCTTATGATCATGCACCTGTATCCCGAATGCCCACAAATACCAACCGTAAAAACTTACTGCGAGGTAATAAAACTGTAATGACATATCTGCGTACAGCTTGGCGTCGAAATATATAAAAATGTACATGGCCACCATTATAATGCTCACAGGCCAATACCATACGTGTTGCTTTATCTGTAAGAATATGGATACGAAGCCGATTGCAGCAGCGATAAGCTCAAAATAATGATCGATAATCCACGACACGTTCACAAAAATCAGGATGGGATTTCCTGCAGGTCAGCATTGATAACTTTGAGTATAAAAACTGAATGTGGTAACTCAAATGATCGTTTTATCTCCTTAGTAACCGCTGAAATTACGACGTCGTATTCACCAAAAATCTGGGTACTCATGCCACTGGTACGAATGGTCAGGCCGGCATGATTGTGCATACGATCAATAAACCCGCCGATAGGTTTCAGATAGGATTCGGTAAGTGGATAGTAGCTTATTTCAATCGATGTTTTCATACTGATGGCTTTTTATATTTATTGCGCAAAAATAGGCACTTAAGTGCAATTACCATTACAGATGAATAAGTTGTATCTGAATGAAAACGATTGATACATTTGCAAAACACTTTATTCTAAAAGCATGAACCGCTCGTCATCGGCATTCAGGTACTTATACATACTACTATTTTTTGTTCCTACACAGGTTCTTGCTCAAAGTAGTCTTACCTATGATATCCATTGGTTTGGTAAGGTAGGAAAGTTAATAATTAATCAGGTTCAAATAAACGACACGATCATCATCACCACCAATTCAGAGGTGAAAGTTCCGTTTTATAAATTCAATTGGGTCACCACCACCAGTCAAAATGACGGAAAATTAAGTTCTTCATCCTATTCCCAACTGCTAAACGATCAAATCAGGGAGTTTACTGACATCCGGTCGATCAAGTCTGGAAAATGGATTTTGACGAATGATAATGGGAAAAAACAAGAAATAAATATCACCAATAAATTTTTGGTGTCGATGCTTTATTTCGTAGAGCCACTAAATGAAAAGTACGTTTTTTCAGAGCGTTTTGGACAAGATCTGTCAATTATAAACCTGGGCGAAGGACATTATCGGCTCGTACTGCCTGATGCTAATTATTGTGATTATTTTTATGAAAATGGGGTGTGCACGGTGGTAAAAGCGAAAAATGGAAGCCGCACTATAAAAATGACCCTATCTGAAAAATCCTAGAATTACACTGGTTTTCATATCATTTTTCCTATCTAAAGACCAACATGATTTATGGTACTTCGTGTTTAATTGACTATTTTTGCAATTCAGAGAACACAGTAGCCTGATTCTAATTTTGGGGGTATTATTAAGGGTAGAAGTGCCAAAAAGCCAGAATAGGCAGCATTAAAATCCAATTAATAACTATTAATCAGGAAAGGATTTTTTTAATGTAATTCAACAAATGAAGACAACAACAATTGTCGCCGTAATTTCCATCATCATCATAGGTGCTATGCTTTCCGCCATATTATGGAAAAACCCACTCACCCCGGCAGTCAATTCCAACAGTCTGGTTACTACCACGGTAGAAATGGGAAGTGTTATAAAATCTGTTCCCGGAAAGGGTATCATTGAGCCAGAAAACGAGGTGTTGTTGCTCAGTCCAGCTGCATCAATCATCACTGAAATTGTCCATGGTGTAGGTAATCGTATCGAAAAAGGCGATGTGATCCTAAAACTGGACGATGAACCCATCCGGGATCAAATTGAACACATGCAGGATCAGATTGAGGTAAACAATAATAACCTTGAAAAAACCATTTTAAATGCCCGCAATACACGCATCGACCTTGATTACAATGTTGAAGTGAAGCGCTTAAGCATCATTTCCATAAAATCAGAACTTGCCGACCAACAGCAGCTCCTGGAAGTTGGCGGCATTTCGCCAGCTAAAGTCGAAAAAACCAAACAGGAACTCACTTTGGCAGAAAAGGATCTATCTACCATTCTCACGAAAAACGAAATTCGCCTCCGTCAACTTGCTGCCGAAGAAAAGGGACTGCGTCTTCAAATTGAAATGCAACAGAAGCAATTGAATAATTTGACGGAGTTACTGCAAAACATGTCCATCCGAGCCTCATCTGCCGGAATAATTCTGGAGATTAATGGAAAAGTTGGAGAGAAAGTGAGTGTGGACCGAGTTATGGTGCGGATGTCGGACCTGTCCTCTTTTAAGGTGCGGGCATCGATAGCTGAATCCTACGGCGATATCGCAAAAACAGGTAAAAGAGTATTCATCAACGTTGACGGCAAAGAATTTCTGGGAAAAGTTGGCACTGTGACCCCTTCTATCAGGGAAGGAAATATTGAATTTGATGTGTTTCTTTCAGAGAGCAACAATATGAGTTTACGTCCGAATATGACCGTAGAATTGATGCTTGTCGTCGATCAACGCGACAGTGTAATGCGTATAAAATCCGGTCCTGCTTTAGAGAAGATGGAAAATGCGGCTTATGTAAAAAAGAATGACGTGGCTCGATTAAATGAATTTGAAACCGGGCTGATCGGCGATCATTACGTAGAGGTTCGTTCCGGGCTTAGTCTTGGAGATACAGTTATTATTTCTGATGTATCCTCCTTCAGGAAGAAAAGTGAAGTAACATTGTATTAATGAAAGTTGTCTCCTTCATGAAAATCAGAGTCCAAATTATTATAATAATTTTCTGTGCCCTTTTTGGTGAAAATGCCTTTGGGCAAGAAGAACCTGCACCTATAAAACTGACTCTGAATGATGTCATTCAACTCGCTATTGATCAGTCCCCATCAATAAAATACCATCAGAACACCAATGTAAACTATTTCTGGCGATGGAAAAACTACCAGGCAGGTTTCCGTCCGCAACTTAGTTTATCGGGAATGTTGCCGGACTATCAGCAAAAAAATGAACCAATTACCCAGCCTGATGGAAGTATTGCATTCAAGCAGATATCACAACTTCGTACCGCGGCCAATCTCGCTTTATCGCAAATCATACCAATGTCTGGCACAACAGTCTATGGAGCATCCTCGCTTTACAGGGTTCAGGACTATAATAATAATTCGGTTGAATGGAGCGGTTCACCGTTTTATATAGGATTTGTCCAGCCATTATTTGC
The DNA here is from genome assembly GCA_041750735.1 of Cyclobacteriaceae bacterium. Classification (GTDB taxonomy): domain Bacteria; phylum Bacteroidota; class Bacteroidia; order Cytophagales; family Cyclobacteriaceae; genus JAAUQL01. Next base: position 5,972 of record JBGSYX010000273.1, on the reverse strand, counting down.
GTATAACCGATGGCGTTGGGCCAAAAAAACCGAACCACTGGTTTATGAAGAATCACAAAAACAATTCGTGGAATCGGTGGAGCGAGTTTCCCTTAACAGTGCCACACGATTTTTTAACTATCTTAGGATCCAAACGAATTATAACCTGGCTGAAAGCAATCTTAAAAACAGTGAAGTGAACCTGAAGATTGCGGAGGTGAAAAGGCGGCTGGGTCAGATTTCAGAAAATGATTTCAGCCGGATTCAATTGTCTGTTCTGAACGCAAAAAAAGCCTTGAACACCAGCGGTATGGATCTTAAAAACGCTGATTTTGAACTCAAATCATATATCGGTATGGATCAGAATACCTGGATAGAACTGATAATACCTCTCGAAATGTCATTATTTTATGTGAGTCCAGAAATGGCACTCGAGGAGACGTTGGCCAACCGCAAAGAAGCCCCTGAATTTGAGCGGCGACTCATTGAGGCAGAACGCGACCTTATATATGCTAAACGCAGTACCGGCCTCAGCACTACACTGCGTGGCAGCTATGGCACTTCCCAAAACTCCGATATGCTTGCCGGTGTTTTTCAAGATACTGAAAAGCAGCAAGTACTGAATCTCGCAGTGAATATACCGATTCTCGACTGGGGAAAATCAGCTTCAGCAGTGAAGTTGGCTGAATCGAGGCGTGACCTGGTGCTCTACGATGTGGAGCGGGAGAAACTCAACTTCGAGAGGGAAGTCATCGTACAGGTAGAACAATTCAATTTACTAAAAGACCAGATGGAGACTTCTAAAGAAGCAGATAAAGTGGCAGAGAATGGATATGAAATAGCGTTGAAACGATTTCAAAATGGAGAAATCAGCATTACCGACCTCAATATTTCGCTGCAAGAACGTGAAAAAGCCAAGCGAGATTACATTAGTTCCATTGAGAATTACTGGGAATCTTTCTATTACCTTAGGATACTCACCTTGTATGACTTTGAACTACACGAAAAAATAAACTACAACAACCCTACTTTGTCGATAAACTGACGGATTCTTACTGACCAATGTCTTCAGGGATTTCGGTGGGTTCGTCGTTTTTGTTTTTCTTTCCAAAGAGTCCTTTTCGCTTTTTTTCCTTTTTTACATCCTCTTGAGGCTCCTCGATAACCAATGGTTCATCAGTTTTCATGTCTTCCTTCATCTGTTCTTCATGTGAAATTTTTGAAGGTAGGTACTTACCAAAATGATGAAGGTAGATCATTTGGTCTATGTTCTGAAAATCATCATCCCCGCGACTTTTTGCCAAAACGGCTGCAGAATCAATCAATACTTCGGAACCGGCAATTGCATTTTCGCGACGAAATTGCTCAAATGGATCCTCTAGCGGCAGGTAAACCGACGTCATGGAAATTGTCCGTAATTCATCGAGTTTCTTGTTGTATGGCTTCGCTTTGGCTATGCCATATTTCTCTTTATCCACTTTCCAAGTGTCCTTGGGAAGTGAATCTTCGTTAAAAAGTGAGAAGGTTTTACGTGTTACCTCGGTGTCAAGTATGAAATAAGAATGATAGGCTGGACAAATCATTTTTTGCTGACATGCAGCAAAATAACTTGCGATAGTTAAACAGAAAATGTAAGTAATTTTTCTTTTCATTCCTCAGCAAGGGGCGAATATCCACTTTTTAATATAAACCCAAAGGGCATGTACTTTTTTTATTGAGATTGTACACCCCATAAAACCGGTAAATCATGTATTTATTTTGTCTTTATTAGATAAAAATTGATGATAGAACTTTTCAAAAAACAGTAAAATATCAGGATCAGTGTATCTGTTTTAGAGCTTTATCGCGCAGAGTCATAGTTTTATCAACAATTTCAAAGGAATGATTAATGAGTTCCTTTGCTAAAGGAACTGGTAATTTTCCGCTTGTCTTTACAGAATTCCAGCGCTGCATAAGTGAATGGAAGTAAAATGCAAATCTTTCATAATTCCTAATGGCTAGAATTTCGATTCCTTTTTCCCTTCTGAAGCAAAATCAAGGCAAATACAAAAACGAAAGGCGTTCAAGACGAAGCCTTCTACCCATATTTTTTGCAGGGTTTTGCTGTTGCCAAAAAGGTGGCTACCTTTAAATATGCAGATCCGAAACTTCACCGATTATATTTTTAGTATTCTGTTCATTTTAATTATGACATCAAATAATTTCCAATCACCACAACCAAAACCCGTCAGTATTAAAGTTGACACCTCAAGAATCATTCATAAAATGAAAGGAGGCATGGGTGCATCCTGGCATGCCATAAGCGCTGAAATACCACTGAATAATGAACGATACGTGATCCCTGTGAGGGAAATTGGACCGCGGGGCAGTGCATTTGGTGGGAATGCACCTGTCTCTTACCAAAAAACATGGAATCAATTAAAACATCATGCTTCATGGCTTGGACTTAATTTTGTGAGGGTAGAGCTGAGTCAGCGGATGTATGAACCCGAGCGAGGAAAATTTGACTGGGATAATGATGAGATGCTGGCATTGTACAATATACTGGATTGGGCACAGTTACATGACGTCGACGTATTTTTGCAACAGATGTGGATAAATGTGGACTGGAATGCATTTCCCGGTATTCATCCCCTGATCAGCGCACCAAAAAACCTTGATGAATTCGCCACTGGTATTGCAACACTTTTAGAATACCTAACAAAGATAAAGGGCTACACCTGTATCAAGTATTTCTGTATGACCAATGAACCTCCCGGAGGCACCTGGGGTTATTGGTGGGAATACGGCGACAATGAAGGAGATATTTCTGAAGCCTGGGAGCGACTTAAAACGGAATTTGATACCCGACATATATCTATCCCGATTTCAGGACCCGACTGGACGGACTTACCACCATTCGATGAAACCAAATTAGGATTTACCAAGAATTTTGGTTCCATCGATATTCATTCTTACCATGGTGTTACTGACGAAAAGGAAGCAACATTGAAGAAATGGGCTGACTGGGCGCATGCACAAAACAAGCCGTTTTTCCTTACCGAATATGGAAACATGAACCTTGGCTGGGGTGGTGAGGATCCCAACCAGAAATCGTTTGATGCGGCTATATCCAATGCGGTTGATGTGGTCAGGGGTTTACGGGCTGGTGTAGATGGGCTCAATCGTTGGAGTTACACCAACCGCGGGAATCTGGATGGTCAATGGCAATTAGTTCGAACTTATGACATCGAGGCCAAAAAGTATCTTGAGACAGTAATGCCGGAACCTGAGGCGTATTATGGATTTGGAATCATTTCCCGGTTTTTGTCCAAGTATTCCTCTATTGTTGATTGTCAGGTCGAGGATAACAACAATGATGTCATGAGCGCAGCTTTTGTAAGTCCCGGGGGGCAGTTAAGTATTATAATGGTTAATAATTCAATAAAACCCATAACTGCTTACCTAGAAATCCATGGGGCTACTGGTGCAGAATTGAACTTATACCAGGTGAGCAAGGCAATAGTCAGTGAGCCAGGATTTGTGTTAAACCCTGTTAAAAAATATTCATCAAAAAAAGCGATAAAACTCCAGTTACCGGCTCGTAGTATAAGTAATCTTACCACCAACAAACTCAATGATGAAGATTATGGAATTTTCATTAATTAGCAACTTGTAAGATAGTCTCTGCCAATGCCAGCGAGTTTACATATTGACATTTTTTTTAAAGCATCTTAATGAAGATAGTTGGAACTTTTGGTAGGTAATATGTGACAACACCCCTTGGAATTTTACAATTCCCTTATCTTGATGTTCTTGAACCAAATCGTATAGCCGTGATCCTGAAGGCCTATGTATCCTTCTTTTGCTATACCATTAGTGAAGCCTGGAAAACTCTTAAACTTGCTGTTATTGACCAACTGATCCCACTCTGGCGTCCAAAGCGTGTATGACACCACTTCCTTGCCATTCATGGTATGGGTTACGCGGCCATCCTTCACTTTGATAACAATTGTATTCCAGGAACCGGCGGGATTCACTGTTTTAGGATCTGCGGCGATCATATCGTAAAGTGATCCGGCAAGATGGCTGTCGATTTTGTTGTCCGATGCATCTTTATTATCCAGTACCTGTACCTCAGGCGATGCAAAATATATCGGCTTTCCAGGTACTTCCTGAACATAATAGAAAATGCCTGAATTGCCTCTTGGACTCGAGTTCCAATCAACTGATAACTCGAAGTTTTTGAATTTCTTTGGCGCATAAAGAATATCACCGTCCGCCCCTTGTCCCTCCTTTTTGCCTTCGCCAGTAAAAACCTTCATGGTGCCATTCTCGATCGTCCAATTTGCTGGCATGGCAGTTCCATTGCATTGCCGCCAACCATCAAAATTTTTTCCATTAAATAATAATATCCAGCCGTCCTTCTTTTCAGCGACTGAAAGTGAATTGGATTCCTGGGCTATTGCTGGCATGACTAAGAGCAAAAAACCCAACATGGTTAAGGCGGCGATGAGTTTAGTTTTCATTACTATGTAGGTTTAGTTTTATATAAATATAGTAAAAATGGGGTTTGATCCATATTTGTTTGAAGCATTAGGATACAATCATACCGGACCAATAAAGTACCACCTATTCGCTATTGTTGTTCCCGTCAAGATACGCTTTAATGTCACCTAGCATTTCATCAACCTCCGCCTTGCGCAATTCAAAAACTTCGTCATGTCGGACGTTGTGGACAAAATGTTCCCAATGTTTCATGGCTTTTTTCAATACCCGTGGTGTAATATCAAATTCCTTGTAGTCCAGCATGTCCTTTGCAATCATTGAAACTTTGTAGTTTCCAAATAAATAGAGTCTAAACAATTCAACATAAATACCGCTGAGATCAAATCCTTCAAGGGCCATGAGAAGTTCGCCGGAAATGTTTGAATTTTCTTTATCCTTGACGGCTTCCAATAGCGGGACCAAAGCCTTACTGTTGTTTTTCACAAGCCCGAGTGTGCGGGCAGCCAATATACGCGATTCAGGATTAGCATTGCCCAGCAGGCCAATCATAGCATCAACTACTTCTTCCGAGCCGATTCTACCTAATGAGTCAGAAGCCTTAAAGGCATCTTCCGGTAGTTCCCCGGAAAGACGATTTACCAAGCCAGTGATATCTATTGCCATTACCTTATGTGATTTTTATAAAACTTCCACTAGTTCATGCATGAAATATACTAGATCGGATAGGTTGTTGCATCTTTATGTTGATCAATTTCCATCATTGGATTTTACTGCCAGAGTGTAGACTGCTTCCAGTCAATTCATTATAACCATTTGCGCAGCTAATATGGATGAACAAAAAATCAGTAATACAACCTTTTGGGTGAATTATTGGCTTTCGGTACCCAAAACACCGGTTAAGAACTGTGGATTCGTTTTTACATAGTTATCATGTTTTGCAAGCAATTCCTGATAATCATCGGCAAAAATCAACTTTAATGTTTCATTATAGTCTTTCCATTTGGTTATCGGGTCATTTTGTTTGAAGTAATTAATTGCTTCAAAAGCTGACACGTCTGGTCTTTGTTTCAATTCATTCAATATTCGCTGAATTTCTTCCCTGGCCTCTTCTTGCTTTTTTATATTGCCATTCTTTTCGGCTTCCGAATAATCTATAATACTGAAATAGATTTCAACTGCATACGTAACGCCATAGTCCGTTATTGTCTTGCGAATATTTTCAATCGCTTCAGTCATTCTGATTTTAATTGACTGGCTTTGTTGTTTACCATAGAGATTCATGTTGGCAATGGCAATATCCATCCAATTTGAGTAATTGATATCAATTTTGTCCTTAAAAGTATCTGCAAGACTATTGATGACATCATACTTACCAACCTTATAGAGTGAAACGATAATTCTGCCAAACAAAGTACTCACCTCACTTTTCTCAAAACTGTTTATTATCTTTTCTGTCAGCGAAATCATTTTTTCCTTGCTGAAATTCAGAATATCCAACTGCTTTA
>JBGSYX010000272.1:0-3634 GCA_041750735.1 Cyclobacteriaceae bacterium | reverse complement strand
GGCACCAATCCGGAATACACTATAATTCCACAGGATGAACTTGTATATAGTTTTGATGCCAGAGACAATGAAAAACTCGACACAGCCCATTTTTATTATCGGGGAATTCGCTCTCCTGACAACTTTAAATCGGCTGAAAATATCACCTTAGTAAAATCGGATGACAAGAATTTTACCTTTTCGGCAACCATAGGTTATGAAGAAACCGATTCTCTTGGACTGGAATACTACTTCGTGGCCTTAGATGCTACAAATAATTCAGATACAATTAGAGGCTTTACCTATCGTTCCTACCCTTCCGTAGATTATGAAATTGTAAACGGAGTGTATAACGGCGACCAGTCATCCTATAAAATCATCACTAATCCATATGCACTCGAGTCCAATAAAGTGTCCAAAATTTTCTCTGATTACGGCTCATCAGGAAAAAATTCATGGCGATTATATAAATACGATGATGAAGAGAATATCGAAATCGGAAATAGCGCTGAATCCATGAAACAGGGCGCAGGATACTGGTTCAATAAAATGCCCAAAACAGACGAGATCATCGAATTAGACAACCCCAAAGTGAACGCCAATAATCGCTATGCATTATTTGAAATGAAGCTGGTAAAAGGTTGGAACATGGTCGGGAATCCATATCCATTTAACTTAAAGTGGAACGAAGTAATGCAACACAACAACTTGGAATCCAATGAATTAAAACTAATTATTTATAACAAAGCTTACAGCCCGGTTAATGAGCTTGAGCGCTTCGAAGGCGGATTTGTATACGCAGAAGCTCCCATGGATTTGGAGATTCCGTTAATTGATAATTCACATTCGGACAATAGAATTGCCGTAAACGACGAAACGTTCGACTGGATGTTGCCGGTAAGCATAGAACAAAATGGCAAGACAAATACCCTCGCAGGAATAGGAATGCATGAAAAAGCCAATGCCTCCTACGACCGCTTTGACCTCCCCTCCCTGCCGAAATTCATCAACGGACCAGAAATCGCTTTCAGGCATACCGAGCATTTTTCCGGTAGTTTTGTTCGGGATATAGTGCCGGGCATGGAAAAGTATGTCTGGGAATTTGACGCATTCTCTTCCGGAGAAAAGGGTAACATCACCATTTCGTGGGACAACAACATTTTGCTTCTTCCAGATAAAAACCTGGTACTTTACGATCTGCTGAACGATCGATCCATCGATATGAAAACTGTTAACCATTATAGTCTGGATATCAGCGGTGCTACTCCGTTCAAGATACTTTATGGCGACAGGCAGTTTATAACACAAACGCTCAGCGATATGAATATTGAATCACCCGTACCATATCCGAACCCATTCTCTGCCGGTTTCAGCATTCCATTGTTGCTTCCATCATCATCTTATGATTACGATGTAGTAATTGAACTTTTTAACCTCATGGGCGAACGGCAGTTTGTTCAGGAAGTAAATGGCCAGAAACCAGGATTAATGACATTTGAACCAGACTGTGGAATACAGTCTTTCTCCAGCGGCATATACGTCTATAGTATTACTGTAAAAAATGGATTTCTAACGAAGAAATTTCACGGAAAGATCATGAAGAATTGAGCCGTTTCAACGGAAAAAGATAATGAGATTACTAACGTCCATAATACTCCTTTTCACATGTGGGGTCAGCCTTGCGCAGCAGGCCGATGTTTCGGGGCAGTCCGGCGCTATACACCTTGATTTCACCACTAAGGGCAGTGTGGCTAAGGTCCCGGAAGTGTTCTGGAAAAATCCCATGGAAGAAAATACTGTCGTCGAAAACCGACGTTTTACACTTCAATTGTCGGTGAAATCGACCATCATACTCGAAGAAGTCAACGTGTTTTTGAACGATAACCCAATTGCGATTGAACGCGGCTTTACCGTGGTGCCCGTGAAAACACTTAGCGACTACGAACGCAGCGTCGATACTGAGGTGATTCTACGCCCTGGCGTCAATAAAATACTTGTTTCTGCAAAGGACAAGCAGGGTGGATTCACTTCCTCTATAAAACAGGTCATTGTGAAGACGAATCCTGATAATGAGAAAACGGTTGTCCGAAAGGACTATGCCTTGCTATTTGCTACGGATGAATACGACTCCTGGGAAAATTTACAAAATCCGATCAGGGATGTGTCGACAATTGGCGCTGATCTGAAAGAAACCTATGGATTTGAGGTAGAAGTTGTGAAAAATCCAACAAAGCTGGAAATGATGCAAAAACTCCGCGAATACGCCAAAAAGACCTATCTGGCTGATGACCAATTGTTCATTATGTTTGCCGGTCATGGATATTTCGACCAATTATTCAACCAGGGATACCTCGTATGCCGCGATTCCAAAATTACCGATGAGGAGCGACTGTCCTACATTTCACATAATAGCCTCCGCAGCATTATTGACAACATACCAAACAAACACATTTTCCTCACCATAGACGCGTGTTTTGGCGGCACCTTCGATCCGTATATAAGTTCATCGGCTCACCGGGGCGGAAATTTCTATGATGACCTCGGAAATGCCGAATACATCAGCAGGAAGCTGAAACTCAAGACCCGCAAATTCCTCACATCAGGAGGTATGGAATACGTTTCCGATGGCAGACCCGGCCAGCATTCACCGTTTACCCGAAAACTGCTGGAAGCCATACGCTCCTATGGAGGCAGCGATGGCATCCTAACGCTTGCTGAAATGAAATCATTTGTAGAAAAAATCGATCCGGAACCACGATTCGGAGAATTTGGCAGCGACGAACCCGGCAGCGATTTTATATTTATCGTCAAATAGCCAATGCGCATTTTTCTTATTACCAACCTGTTGTTCCTCATTGCACTGGAAGTGGCTGCCCAACTTTACAATACCGGTCTGGTTTTCGATGATGAAAAATATAATACCTCCTGGGTGAAGCCTCTTTCCCGGCGAAAAGAAATAAATAGCCTACCAACCGCAAGTTCGCTCAAAGCTTATTGCCCAAGGCCGGGTAATCAGTTACAAATGAACAGCTCTGCAGCATGGGCGACTGCATGGAGTGGATTGGGCATTCTAAGGGCGATTAGTACAAACACAACCGGTACGGATAAAATTACCGCCGACTGCTTTTCACCGGCCTTTGTAATGGCCTACATCAAACCGGTGGATGATGCAAACTGCCAAAAGGATCTAGACCTTTTCGATGCGCTAAACTTCATCTACACAGAACCTCTGGCTTTACACCGCGATGTAAATGACTTCTGCCCCAGCAGAAAAGAACTGAATACAGATAAACTGGTTTTAAATCCGGTAAACGGTGGATTCACACGGTTGATTGAAGAAAATATGCCGCCTTCACAGAAAATTTTTGCGGTGAAAAAATCGATCGTCCACAGTTACCCTGTCGTGATAGGGATGAATTGCCCTCCCACGTTTCAGAATGCAAAAACATACTGGCAACCACCTGAATATGAAAAAGGTGAATATCCCGGCCAGGCGCTTTGCATCGTTGGATATGATGATAAAATGTACGGTGGCTGCTTCGAGGTGATCAACAGTTGGGGAAGTCGCTGGGGAAATGACGGCTTTATGTGGATCAGGTATGAGGATTTTGTGAAGTTTACGCGGTATGCTTATGATATGTATCTGATCGACAAG
>JBGSYX010000271.1:0-21315 GCA_041750735.1 Cyclobacteriaceae bacterium | reverse complement strand
ACAGGGAAGAATTTGATAAAATTGTAGAAAAGTCATGCATCTGCGTTGGCCTGGGTACCGCCGCCTTGCTTAAGAATAAAATAGAACACAAAGCAGAAGGTCCGGGAGTATCAATATGTCCGGGGCCAAATATGGCCTATTTCTCCAAACAGACCACCCTGGTAGAAATGGTTGGTCATATCTATGGAAAAACCAATATAATCGAGCGAACCGACAGACCACATATGTTCGTGAAAGAATTGTCTCTTTACGTGGATTATTTACGCAACCGGGTCAACGAAATGACCAGGCCATTTTCGGAAAAGAACCATAAATACGTAGAAACTTTCCAGAAGAACCTGCACGATGGCATTGAGTATTATAAAGATCTATTCCAGCATAAGGCGGACGCCTTCCAGGAGAAAAAAGCACAAATTATTCAATCGTTTGATAATCTGAAGCATGATCTTGATGATGTAGCCATGAAAGTGGTTGGCGTATTACAATAATCAAAAAACATATTTTCCCCAGTAAAAGCGACTAATGACACATTAGTCGCTTTTCTTTTTCTTACCAATGGTGAATACACGGTTGATGTTAAATCCAAAATATATGTCACCATCCAATAAGTTTCCTGTGGTCATGGGAATAAAATACTGTTCGATCATACCCTTGGAATTGGTGACCTGGAACTGAAACACGTGACCTCCGGTTTCAATATCAACACCAAGTGCAACAGCATCGTAGGTCTTGTCTGCATTTGTACCAGGCAATTGATAAAAGTACTCTCCATTTATCGAGACCCTGTTTGATATTTTGATTCTTCCTCCAAAGCCAATAGCAAATACATCATCATTTTGATCATCTGCAGTTTCCACGAGATTTCTATGCACCATTGACGGCGTGATTTGCAGCGAAAAAGCATTGGAGAATTTTCTTGCCATCAGCAACTGGTAGGCAAAGGATAGGCGGGAAGAATAAAAATTATCCCGCTCCGGTTCACTCCATTTCATACCATTGGCTGCAACACTGGAAAAAAGAGTTGCTGTAAACGGAAAAGCCTTCGACTGCTTCAGTGCTTTAATTTTCAAATAACTGTCAGCTGTTTTCATAAATGAACTTCTTCCAAGGCCTACATTGAGCCAATCGGTAATCCCGTATTCCAGGCCCAATCGTATCGTAGCCTGGTCCAACCCGAAAAATTCATAGGCGCCGTCATTGATTTTTCCAAACCTGTGACCGATAATAAAATTCAGGTGGCCGCCAGCTGTATTCTCAACGGATTGTCCATTGATAATTCGGGTAGTTTTAAATGTTGCGTAAACAAATTCCTTCTCATCCTTAGGTGCAATATCGCTTTCGAGCATGTCGAGCAAGTCATCCTGCGCACTGAGGGAAAATACAACCGATAACCATAAAATTAGGGTTATTGCTGAGTAGCTCAAAAACTTCATTTGGTATATGGATCAAGTTGAAATACAGCTTTAACAAGAATCGACTCGGCAATATTACCAATCACGGCGCCTGGGATTTTGATATTAAAATCAGCAACAGCTACATTGAATTCCGTTGAGGCGGCAATTTTGCCCTCGCCACTGGTGATTTTGGCAGTGGTCGTTATATGCTTTGCAACTCCATGAAGAGTGAGATCGCCTTCAATATCCACCTGTTTTTCTTCACCGGTATTAAACGCGGACTTGCTGTAATTCTTAATGGTCCCTTTAAACGTGGCCGATGGGAATTTATCAGATTCCACGTAGTTTTCATTGAAGTGTTCCTGCATCAGTGCCTTCTCAAATTCAAAACCTTTCATTTGAGCAGACACGGCTATTTCGCCTTTTTCCGTGTCAAAAATTGCTGAAGATTGATTGTTGACGGCTTCGATGTTTTCCATCGGCGTTTTACTAAAAAAGCTGACGGAGCCGTTCCGTGTAAAAAATTTTGATTGGGCAATGGCCAAATTGGAGGCGATGACCAGGGTAATGGATAAAATAAGCTTCGTTTTCATGTTGATATGATAGGTTTGTGTTTGAATTAATTGAATGATGCCCCGGTGTTCAACCATTGCCGGAGAGAAGCGATGTTGCAGGTGCTCAAAGGCTGTGATGGTGGCATGGTCCGTTGGACAATGACCAAACTATTGAGCCTGCCATCGTTCACTATATCGGCAATACCCTGGTCGGTCGTCAAGTCCTTTCTGCCGGTACCCGGCACATGGCATCCGGATGTGGCACAATTCGAGGTAATGATCGGTTTGATGACCGTTTGATAATCTACGTTGCTGACATCACAGTTATTACCACCGTAAAGATCTTCCACGTTATCATAATAGCATGATGCCAAAAGCGTCGCCGAAATGAGTGCCAGACCTATTAGTGTTGATTTTATTATTTTCATGGTTAATTGTTTAATGCCCCGTTATCAATCCAATTTTTTATCAGAAGCCGGTCACAGTCAACCAGCGGTGCCGATGGAGGCATGGTCTTATAAACGACTACCCTTTTTTGAATAAGATCATTATCAACAAACTCTTTCAACTGGGCATAGGTGGTGAGCGCGCCGTATTTGCTGCCCGCACCATGGCAAGCAGTCGAGGTGGCACAATTGAGGTCAACGATCGATTTGATCTTACCACTGAACGTATAGTTTGTAGTATCGCATCCATTACAAATCGTATTTTTAGCGCCTTGTAAAATCCAGTTTTTTATGGTGTTAATCTGATCCGCAGGCAGCGAATAACCTCGTTCCGTGCCAGGCTTCCGTGGCATTAGTTCCTCCGAATCTGTTGTTACTAAAACTTCATAATACTCACTGTCATTCAAATCTCCGGCCTTTATGCCCTTCATGATGTTCAGGTAGTTTGTGGTGACAATTCCTTCCTTGTGTGAAGCAGCATCATGACACCCGCTAATGGCACAACTAGAAATGAAGATCGGCAACACCTGGGTATTGAAGTATATCGTAGCGGGATTGCACTCCTCATTGCTAATGTTGAAAGTTACAGTGTCGGTATCAACCGGAATGCCATTTCCCGGATCGGGATCACCGGGGGAAGGAAAGGGGTCATGAATACATGAATAAGCCATCGCTAACATTAGGCCAGTGATTAAAAGTGTGACTGGATTTCCTGATTTAATTTTCATCTCCTGAAATAAAAGTGGTTAATTGACTAAAAGGCATTTTTTCATCTGAATCTCTCCGAGCAACTCATCGTACCCGACAAACAATCCTTTGACAGATATTTCGTCGCCCTGGTTAAAAGCAGGTATATTCGAACTGTATAGGGAGTCCAACTCGCAATTAGCCAGGTAGTCCCCTTCTTCCAACAGTATAGTCACAGGCCACATATTTATACCTGACATTGCGCCAAATCGGCCGTGCAATACAATCACCTTGTCAGAATACTTAGTTGCAGCTATTTGCTGGTCGGTCTGAAATTCTTTAGCCAGTGAATCCAGCGTGATCATATAGTCAACTTGGCTTTTGCCGATATTCTGATGCGGCTTATTGTAGATAAAATAACCAATAGCCAATCCACCTATCAGAATGGCTAATGCTAATGGAAAAAGTATTTTCTTCATTGTCTAACTATTTAACAGCACTACAATCGACTAACATGGTAGTAACGCCGTGAACGACACCCGCATTACTAACATTAAACAGGTAGCCCCACCAATCTCCTACTCCATTACAAAATTTTTTTTATGATGGTTGCCTCCGGACTCATAAATTGTTAGCAAGTTAGTTGCTGAAGCTGTGCACTAGAGTAAAACATGGCGAGCGGTTCTAATAGAAAGGAATCCACCATATTGCCATTTTATATAATAACGATAGCCCCACTACAAGGTTAGTTTTATACGTCTTGAAGTTGTTCCTTTTTTTATCTTATAGATTTTCATGAAATTGCTTTTGTATACTCTTTTCCAAACCCATTTTATGAGAACTATAAATCCGTTAGCATCCATATCGCGCAAGGATTTTTTATATCGGGCAGGACTTCTTGGCGCAGCATCGATCCTTGCTCCGTATTCAATACAGGCAACCAGACCTGAAAATTTAAAAAAGGTCAGAATCGGCATTATCGGTTGTGGTAGTGTATCGACGCAGTATTTGCCTCACTTATCCAAAGCTTCGCATTTAGAGCTAGTAAGTGCATGCGACATCATTCCCGAAAGGGCGAAAATCCGGGCTCAGGAATTCAACATTCCCAACCAGTACGATTCGATCGAAAGGATGTTGGCGGGTGCGCCCTTTGACCTCCTGGTAGACACCACCGATATGCAGGAGCATGGACGGCTTAATAAAATTGCCCTGAATGCCGGCAAACATGTATGGAGTGAGAAACCTCTTGCTACAACCTATGCCGAAGGAAAGGCCTTGCTGGAACTGGCAAAAAGCAAAGATCTACGGCTGTGGGGTGCACCTGCCGTGGTGAACAGCCCACAATTTGCCTTCATGGCCCGGTCTATCAACGAGGGGAAACTCGGTAAGGTGGCAGCAGCCCACGCGCATTACGGACACCTCGGACCCGACTGGTCTGCCTTCTTCTATGAAAAAAATGGAGGCAGCCTTCCCGATCTTGCTGTTTATAATATCGCCAGCCTCACAGGTCTGCTTGGGCCGGTAAAGTCGGTCAGCGCCATGCTCAATATAATAACCCCAGTGCGCAAAGTAGCAAACCGTCCAAACCCCATACAGGTAGAGGAAGAGGACAACGCAATGGTATTAATGGAACATCAAAATGGCGCGCTTTCCAACGTGCAGAGTGGGTTCAATTACTTTGATCCTTATGGTCATGAAGGCAAAGGACAAGAGAAACCTTCTATTTCAATTTGGGGAACCAAAGGGAATATGCATCTCATCGGTTACGATTGGGCGCCGTCGGGTGTTGATATGGCCACAGAAGGCCATGAACAAACAGAACGTTTTGTGCAAGATGCTGGCCTGTATGTATGTCAGGAAGGCGCTACGGTGGTTTCAGAGAGCCTGCTCACGGGTGTGGAACCGCTCATCAATGTGGAGCATTCGCTTCATGTACTGGAGATCATGGAAGCTGCACACAAATCGCAGGAAAGCGGCAAACGCATCAGCCTTCAGTCAAGTTTCTCATGGCCAGTCGTTCAATAGTTTCTTCACTTTATAAATTCATTAGAACCTCTTCTGAAAAAAATACCAACACATGAAAAAATCCTGTATTTACTCCCTGCTCGCGTTATGGTTACTTGTCATTGGCTGTAACACCAAGGAAATTCAGCCACCTGCCATTACAAATGATTACTTCAGCTTTGCCAACCGCGATGACCAATTTGAGGGTGGAATCAAAATGATCCCTATATCAACCCCCAAAGGAGAATTCAGGGTCTGGACCAAACGAGTTGGCAATAATCCAAAAATGAAAGTCTTACTGTTGCATGGCGGACCCGGAGGTACGCACGAGGAATTCGAGTGCTATGATGGCTTTTTTCCAGGCGAAGGGATAGAATATATCTACTATGACCAGTTGGGCTCCTACTACAGCGATCAACCGGATGATACCACTCTTTGGGATATGAGCCGGTTTGCCGACGAAGTAGAACAAGTGCGGATTGCATTAAAACTGGACAGCACCAATTTCTTTTTGCTGGGTCATTCCGGCGGAGGAATCCTTGGGATTGAGTATGCATTGAAGTATCAGCATAACTTGAAAGGACTTATCATATCTAATATGATGGCAAGTGTCCCCGATTACAACGCTTATGCTCAGGAGGTGTTGGGTCCACAGCTTGATCCAACAGTTTATGCCGAAATTCAAGCCATGGAAGCTAAAAATGATTTCACCAATCCCAGGTATACAGAACTATTGATGAAGCACTATTATACGCAACACATATTGCGAATACCATTGGATGAATGGCCAGAATCCATTAACAGAGCCTTTAAACATATGAACCCAAAAATCTATGTGTATATGCAAGGTTATAGCGAATTTGGGATTACGGGAAATGCATCGCTCAGAAACTGGGATCGAAAAGCAGATTTGCATAAGATAAAAGTACCTACACTTACCATAGGCGCTCAATTCGATACTATGGACCCAAAACACATGGAATGGATGGCACAGCAAGTGCAGCACGGCAGGTATTTACATTGCCCCAACGGCAGCCATATTTGCCAATACGATGATCAGAAGGTGTATTTTGATGGGCTGATCCGGTTCATGCGGGATGTGGATAGTAAGACGTTTTGAGTGCATGAACCATACTTTTCCACTCTTCCACACTCATTCCCTGGCTAACAATACATAATGTTCGGTTAAATCATGATCTTTATTCAGTTTTTCCCAGGACAGGAAATTCGCATCAAAAAAGTTAATATTTTTTCATTGCCGGTTATTTTACTTTTAACTTAATTCTATTCTCAAATGAAACAACTGCTCGCCTTTCTACTCCTGCTCTGTGGGGCCAAATCTTTTGCGCAAAATGATTGGGAAAATCCCGCTGTTTTCGAACGCAACCAAACGAAGCCTCATGTGCCTGTCACACCGTTTGCAAAAATGGAAGAGGCCCTGAAAAATGACCGAAGTGCGAATGCTTTTTACCTGTCGCTCAACGGGCCATGGAAATTTCGTTGGGATGCCACCCTCTCGGAAGCCCCGGTTGATTTTTATCTTTATGAGTCGAAAGTCAACGATTGGGGTACCATCGATGTACCATCTGACTGGCAGATGAAGGGCTATGGACACCCAATGTTTCGCAATGTCACTATGGATTTTCCGGAATTGCCGCCCCACGTTCCGGCATACTACAACCCAACAGGATCTTATTTCCGGACTTTCGAAGTGCCCGCTGGGTGGGATGGCCGGCAGGTCTTTCTTCACTTCGAAGGGGTGAAATCAGCGAGCTACGTATGGATAAATGGCAAGGAGGTTGGCTACAACGAGGGAGGATTCGAGCCTGCTGAATATGATGTCACAGCCTACGTGAAGCCCGGCAAGAATAGTGTGGCAGTGAAAGTACTGCGATACAGCGATGGTAGTTTTCTAGAAAACCAGGACATGTGGAGGCTCTCTGGCATCTATCGCAGTGTCTACCTGTTTGCTGCACCAAAGCTTCATATGAGGGATTACTACTTTTTTACGGACTTCGACGAGAACTATGAAAACGCGTTATTCTCCCTGGAAGTAAACATCGCGAACTTCTCGCAAAAGTCAGATCAGGTAAGCGTCCGTGTCAACCTTCTCGATGAAGACTTGAAGCCTATATTTCCTAAAGCTCTCAGCCAGAAAGTAAAAGTGGATAAAGGCGCAGGCCAGAATGTTTTATTTGGTCAGAAAGTCACCAAACCAAAACAGTGGTCGGCCGAGAAACCCAACTTATATACGCTGACTATGGAGCTGCTGGACAACAAAGGCAAGGTCATTGAAGCATATACTTCCAAAGTTGGTTTCCGCGAGACGGAAGTAAAAGGTAATGCAATCTATGTAAACGGCAAGCCCGTGAAATTCAACGGTGTCTGTAGCCATGTTCATCATCCGGAAAATGGCCAGACCATGGATGCGGAAACGATAAAAAAAGACTTCACACTAATGAAGCAGTTCAATATCAATTCCGTACGCACATCACACTATCCTCCTAATACCGAATACTTGCAATTGGCCGACCAGTATGGGATATACGTGATTGTGGAGGCCGGTATCGAATGCCATAACCACGAATACCTGTCAGGCGATCCTGCCTGGAAAGAAGCATTTGTTGATCGAGGCCGACAGATGGTACTCCGCGACCGCAACCACCCCAGTGTTGTATTCTGGAGTGCAGGCAACGAAGCCGGAGAAGGGGAAAACATTAAGGCACTCATGGAAGAAGGCCGAAGGTTGGATCCGAGCCGTCCGGCTTGGATGTATGGCGGAAACAATGAAGACATTCCGTTCGAAAACATATTTGGTCCGAGGTATTGGCCGCCCATCGAGCTAAAAAATCTGGCAGAACAAGATCCGGCTATAGACAGCCGTCCATCGTTCATGGATGAATACCTTGCTGCCACCGGCAACAGCATGGGAGGCCTCGACGATTACTGGGAGTTGATAAGAAAGTACTCACGGCTTACCGGCGGTGCTATCTGGGACTGGGTGAGCCCCGGTATCAAACATCCTCTCCTGATACTGAAAGATCAATCTCCTAAAAGCAACCATGGAGCCATCATGGGAAGAGCCCACTTAGTGGATGGAAAATTTGGTAAAGCACTCGACTTGTCCGGCCATGACGAATGGGTGGAATTTTACCGCGATCCAAGCCTCGATATCGTCGGCAATGCCATCACGCTGGAACTATGGGTGAAGCCAAGGAAATTCATCCACACCAATTACTTCCTTTCCAAGGGTAACCACGCCTATGGGCTTATTCAAAAAGATTCAAACACCATCGAATTTTTCCTTCATGGAAATGAAAGGCAATCCGCAACTTGTGATGTCCCAGCAGACTGGGAAGACAACTGGCATCATTTGGTTGGGATATATGATGGAAAAGAATTGAAATTGTATGTGGATGAAGCACTAAAGGCTAGCCATCCATACAATGGAAAAATCATGGATTCTCCATTCCCTGTAACCATCGGACGCGACTCTGAAAATCACGATAGCGAGACAAAAGGCATGCTCAGCAACGCTATTATCGATCAGGTGCGGATTTACCCGATGGCTATTCCGGCAGATCGGCTATCAATCATGAGTCCTGCGGATGCTGTTTTGTACATGGATTTTGATTCAGTTGAAGAGAAAGGACATTTCTATATGACGGGTCTTGAAGGTCGAACTTATGGTCTCATCTGGGCCGATCGTACAGCTCAGCCAGAAATGTGGCAGGTGAAAAAATCGGCCCAGCCTGTGCAGTTTGAAGCCATCAACCTGATTCAGGGAAAAGTGAAAGTGACCAATTGGTACAACTTCACTGATCTCAGCGAACTTGAGTTCCACTATTCTGTCGGACAGGCCAATGATGTTCAAACAAAAACCATGGCCATCGACCTGCCACCAGGCCAAAGTAAGGTTGTCCAAATACCCTTTGAGGGCATCGATACGATGTCAGACCAGGACTTATGGTTAAACCTCAGTATTTGCCTGAAAGATGAAACGCCATTAGCGCCGAAAAGACATGAGGTCGCATGGGAGCAGTTTCAAATTCGCAAACAAATACAAAAGGTCGTTGTCGAACAAGCCATCTATCGCAGAGTAGCTGTTTCAGAGACGAACGATAATGTCATCGTGAAAGGTGATGCTTTCGAATATACCATCAGCAAGAAGAATGGTCAGATAGCCAAAATGGTGTATCAGGAGTCTTCGCTGATGTCTAATGGGCCACTTTTTAACGTGTGGCGGGCACCCCTGGCCAACGACATCGACCCATGGAACAACGGTGCGCACAGCAAACAGCAGATCACCGCAGGGCTGGGGCGTAGCCGCGACAACCACTGGCGCACGCTTGGTATCGATAAGTTGCAATACGAGCTAAACGATTTCACGTATTTCCAACCTGACGAAACAAGTGTGGTAGTTCAAGTCTGGGAATCAGCCTACATCAATGAGAAAAAGGGGGAATTCAGCAACCACTATTCGTATGCCATTAATGCAAAAGGGGAGGTCACAATTCATCTGAAATCCATTACTCGTGGTGCTATGCCAGAGTGGCTTCCAAGAGTTGGTCTGCAGTTTCAGTTGCCTAAAGACTTTCAAAAAGTAGAGTGGTTCGGTAGGGGGCCGCAGGAGAATTATCCTGACCGCAAAAGCGGATACAAAATGGGAACCTGGTCTTCGACGGTGGACGAGATGACCGTTCCGTACCTGATACCACAGGATTATGGAAACCACACCGAAGTGAGCTATGTGAAGATGACCAATGCTGCAGGCGCAGGCCTTTTGGTAGAAGGCGAAAGCTTTAACTTCAGCGCGCAACCTTATACAACCGACAACCTCGACAGAGCCATGTATCCGTTTCAGTTACAGAAGGCCGACAGGATCTACCTGAACATCGACCATAAGGTGAATGGCCTTGGCGACACATCGCGGGCTACCCTCACTGAGCATCGGCTATTACCGGGTAACTATGAGTTTTCAGTGGTTCTGAAGCCGGTGAAGTAGCAGGCAATGAGTTTAAAACAGATATCAATCAGAATGGATACGGATGTGAAAGAGGGATAGCCTGGTGTCATCATTTCCCTGGCAGGAAGGTGACGTGATGTAAAAACTCTTTGCCCAACAGTTAATTTTTAATTGTTGTTTTTCTGATAAACGAAATTTCTTCGTACGTATCAGAATGTGCGAAAATCTCATACCCTGCTTGCTGGAGTTTGTCAACGGTGGCCCGTGAGCGATAAGTCTGTTGATCAAATTGCCGGTCGTGAAACTCAACCAGAATTTGGCCGATGGATATATTGGAATTCAGGATATTTTCCAGCACTTCATATTCAGATCCCTCAATATCCATTTTTAGCACATCCAAATGTTGGTGTCCCAGTTCGGACATGATATCCCCCAACGACTTTATGGTTACTTCAATAGGTTTAGTAATGCTCAAAGTGCTGGATTTTAATAAACTTCCAGAGGTTCCATGCGGATTTTCAGGAATATAGAATGTAGTTTTCCCGGATGTTGCTGATGATATACCAAACTCGTAAAAATGGAAATTGGGATGGATATTTTGCAACTTTATCCAAGCGATAGATTTGGGCGTCGGGTCTAAACCGAAAACATGGCAGCCATGCTTTTTTATACAGCGCAAATCGAACGTGATGTCCTTGCCGATACCAAAAGAATATACAATGGAGCTATTGCTCAACAGGTCGGGATTTATATAAAACCCACCATAACTGCTGCCATACCAGGCTTTTTTGCAGGAAACCGTTTCCTCCAGGTGAGCAACTTTAGTGTGGTCTATGCTTTTGGCAAGCTTTCGCTTGCGATAAGCCGCAGCGGCGTTGAGTGTGAATAAGTTGATTTTTCTTTGCAGGTAGCCGAACATCGAACCGGATGGATTTGTATCACCCAAAGATGTTGAATTTTTTCTTTACATAGCCCGACCCCGCAAAGGTTGTAAGGTAATAGGCGAGCATTTTCCATGACAATCCGGACAAGCGGAAGTAGTAGCGGGCTTTTTTCATATCATCCATAAGATAAAAGTATCTCGCCAGGCTACCATGTATCCTGCGCCAAGCTGTCTTCACTTCTTTCGGGTATTCATCTTCATACTGAGCAATGCTTTCAAGCGAATAACTGAAATCGTTTATCCGGTAATTACGGTTCAATGAAAGATTCCTGCCGTCAACATGCCGCGCATACAGCGAGTCGCATACTTCGATGGACTCACGATCCTTAAAAAGCCTCAAAACCCAGTCGAAATCGACCATACCAAAGCGCTCTTCAAAAAGAATTTCCCTTAGTTCCTTCCGGTAAATAAGACTGCCCATATACGTGTTTTGCCCTGAAAGCGATTTGGTCAACCGAGCTATAAATGTTTCGTTTTTCGGATAAAAAAGGAAGGGCCTTTCTGTATCAGCAACCCTGTCGATGGTGCGTTGATTCACACGATCGACCATCGTGTAGCCTGATGAAACAATAGGTGCTTTTACCAGGTAAGGTAGCAATGTCGCAATACGGTTTTCTTTCCATACATCATCATGGTCGGCAATGCAGATGTAATCACCAGTCGCCTTTTGCAGTGCGATATTCCTTCCTCTATTTGGTCCACCGGAATTTGTACCCGTCGAGTGAATACTTACCGGATATTTCTTTAAAATCTCCAGTGTTCCATCAGTCGAACAGTCATCTACGGCGATCACTTCAAGATGAAACAGCTCGCCAAATCCTTTTTGAGCGAAGATCGAAGCCAGTGTCCGTCCAACTGTTTTTTCTGAATTAAAGGTGGTGAGTACCACAGTTACCACTATCATAGCGTTCCTTGTTCCGGGGTGTGAATTTGGCACTTTCCGATCTATTATGGAAGGGAACTCCCCATTAAGGTGATCGTCCATCTATTCCTATGTTCAGCCAGGTATGGATGGCACTTCAATAATATGCCTCCCGGTACCCAGAAAGGTGATATTCAGAAAAATCAAACACTCATCTTCCTGCGGGTCATTGTTCTTTTCCCAGGTGCCAAGGGTCAAACTTTTGCAAAGATCCTCATAGAGCGCTTCAATTTTCGATTCGGCTACTTCCATGCTTAGCATGAGTGTCAGGTCAGAATATTGCTTAAAATCCATGATGAACCCATGACGATTAACGATTTCCTCTATCTCCGAAATAATAGTAATTCTGTCCTTTTTACTGTATCCCGACCAATAAAGCCTTTTCATGGTATTCACTTTCTATTTAAATATGCAGAATTTATTCACTTCCGCGTTCCGAGACCTTCAATAACAGATCCAATAAAAACGCGATTAGAAATCGATACCTGTACAACAGAATACGAATATTGAAATTCATGAGTTGGTGAACCGGGATAGGAAAACATGGTATATCGACTTTTTGTGCTATTCCAAAACCATTTCGCAACCTCCGGATATTGAAATTTATCAAATGAGCATACTTTTTATCAGAATTATGCTACATTGGATTCATAATTTAATTGATTATATTTCTATCGTATTATACTACTAACATTGTTATTTATTCACTCATTTAAACGCTACTTCCATGAATAAACAAGAATTGATTGATGCCGTTGCAAAAAGTGCTTCTGTTTCCAAAACTGTTGTTAAGCAAGTCCTTGACAGTTATCACGCTGAAGTGAAAGGTTCTCTGAAAAAAGGAAAACCGGTACAGCTTATCGGTTTCGGAACATTTTCCGTATCAAAAAGAAGCGCACGCAAAGGCCGCAATCCAAAAACAGGCGCAGTATTGAATATCAAAGCTGCCAAAGTGCCTAAATTCAAACCAGGCAAGGCATTGAAAGATGCTGTGAATTAGTCGTTTTACTAAAAAATAAATTCAGGCCTTCTTTTTATAGCGATATAGAATGAAGGCCTGTCTGTTTTTTTAATGACTGTCCATAGGTTCATGGCGAAATGATCGATAGTCTGCCGCCGAATTCATCTTTTATTCATAAACATTGCTGAAGAAATTCAGTTTCTTATTATGCCTCACCCGAATCATCGGGCAGACACATACTAAACCATTTATTTACTAAAACAAACCAACATGGCTACTCTTAGATTAGGAGATGAAGCTCCGAATTTTACTGCTCAAACTACCGAAGGTGTTATCGATTTTCACAAATGGCTCGGCGACAGCTGGGGCGTATTGTTTTCACACCCGGCTGATTATACACCAGTTTGTACTACCGAGCTTGGCGCAGCGTCTAAATACATGCCCGAGTTTAAAAAACGAAACGTAAAGGTGATGGCGTTAAGTGTCGATGGACTTGAATCGCATAAAGCATGGATCGGGGATATTAATGAAACCCAGGGTACTACCGTGAATTTCCCGATTATTGCCGATGAAGATCGCAAAGTGTCGATGTTATACGATATGATTCATCCCAACGCCAATGACAAACTAACTGTCAGATCAGTATTTGTGATTGGTCCGGATAAAAAGGTAAAATTAATCATTGTCTATCCAGCATCTACCGGAAGAAATTTTGATGAGCTTCTGCGGGTCATTGATTCACTTCAACTGACCGCTTATCATAAAGTTGCCACTCCAGTCAACTGGAATAATGGTGAAGATTGTGTAATTGTACCAGCAGTCAGTAATGAAGACGCTGATAAACTCTTTCCGAAAGGTTATAAACAGATAAAACCTTATTTGAGAATGACACCGCAGCCGAATATTAAATAATATCTTCTTTGGAGGGCATTTCAGGCTTTTTACAAATTGAATCATAAAAACCTCAGCATTGGCAAACTGAGGTTTTTTATTTAAAACAGCGCACTAACCTGCATCCTTCCAATATGCACTGCCGCACGCTCTTCCGATTTGCGACCTTCATAAACCATGGAAAGCTGCAGGCCCTGGAGTATTTTTTTCTGAAGGGTGAAATTCCACACCAGGTTGCTGCCGGATTGCAAAGCTTCCAGCATTTCATAGGCTACCGGAGTATTGCTGTTACCGTCAAAAGCAATGTCGCTGTATTTCACCTGAGCGTCAAGCGAAAAATCCGTGGCTTTGCTGATCCGGGCTACGGTAGAAACCTCATGTATAGTAGCTGTCTCTTGGGGTTCTCCGGTTTCATTGATTTTGGCCGAAAATCCATAGATCAACGATAGCCGGACGTTGGCTGACGGTTGCCATGCTAACTCGGGCGTGAGTTTGTACTGGCTGATCTGGTACATTCGTCCCTGTAAAAAATCGGAGTTGCTCCATACCGGCCCCCAAAGACAGAGCATCTTCATAGTGTACCTACGCGACAGGTTCAATCGCGCATTGACCGTGTATTCTTCGATCTGGCGGAATTCAAAACCCTGCGTCAACAATTGCCTGGAAGCCGCCCTGTTGTACCCGAATTCGGCGCCAAAGCCTGGATTGGCACGGTTGTAGAAAAACCGGGTCCGCACATTTTCCCTTTGCGACAGTACATCTTCCGGCGCTATGTCGTTGTAAAACGGCAGTATTCGTGCAGCAATGTTGTCATCGGTTATTCGCCTGATGATGCTCCATGAAGAATTGTTGGATATTTTCGATAAAAATTCCAGCATGCCTCCGCGCTCGCTCCAGGCGCGTGGGAATTCCAGGTTGAGGCGGTAGTTGAAGTTGTTTTCATAGGCAAAAATGTAGTCGCTGGTAGGCACGAAGATTTTCACGTAGTTTTTTTCATCCGGATTTACGGCAATATAAAATTCGCTCAGATCCTGCACCCCGTCACCATTGTCATCGCGCCAGGTATGTGTGCCCTCTCCTGTTGGGACTTGCACAAACACAAACTCACGCCGCAATTCGCGGCCATTGCCGATGGCGTAAGTCAGGTCAGATCGCACATGGCGCTTGAAAAGACCGGCATACCAATCTGTCCGGGCCATGAGGGTTTCTTCATTTTGTGGCCCGTCGGGAGCTAAGTAGTTTTTGTTATTGCGATAGGTGATGAGAAAATGCAGCTTTTGGTTTGGACTTGCTGCAGTTGTGACAAAAAACTGCGCTGTTCCGGAAGTATTTCCGCGCTCCAGTTCTCCGAGAACGGGGCTTTTGTCTTCCCTTAGGCTGTATGAAAGCCCGAACTTCGTCTTGAGGGTGTCGTTACTATTCAGGAAAAATGTGTGTTCGCGATAGTTCATTGCTGTGCTTGTCACCGAGTCCGAGTCCAGTGAAAAGACCGAATTTTCATCAAGGGTGAATTTATACCCGGGTACCAGCCCGTTGGATTTATAAGATACTTCGCCAACGAATCTGTTCCACTTAGAATCAAACTCTGCCGTGGAGTTGCGAAGGAAAAATACATCCGTTTTTAGTTGAAGCCTGCCTATCGTTTTATAAAAGTCCGCGTATTGTTGCCATCCGTCCACGAAGATATTGCGCTTCCGCTTTACCAGTCGGTAACTTAGCTTATTGAACGCATCTTTTTGCAATCCGAATCCGGCATTGAGAATATGATCCACTGACTTGTCATTGTTTTCATCTGGGTTATAATTCCAGTCCCGGTCGAATTCGATATATCGAAACCTGTCGATGGCGCTGAAAAAGGCATTGTCAATTTCATAATCCGCGCTGGCCGAAAACTGGTAATTCTTCATGAAACTCACCGATCTGCCTTCCGATGTCATTCCGCCCTTGATTGCAAAACCGTGGTTGTCAGCGTTGTCAAGGGAAGAAAACAAATTCAGGTCACTGTTTGAAAAGGCTGTTTCAGCAAATACCTTTTCATACTTGGTTATATCAAAAGATGCCCCGATGGTGATCATCTCCTTTTTGTTAGGGGCCGGAATACGGTTTACAGGAGAATACCTGCCCTGAGAAATTCCTGCAGTTGGAGATACCCACTCGTATATTCTACCGTTTACGGTGCTGATTGTCAGGACGTAGTCCCCCATTCCCTGCCCGAGATCGCTGAACGACACCCTGTATAGAGTTGCTCCCTGATCTATGGAATATTTGTATATTTTCAGACTGCTACCATCGGCATCCAGGGTATCGATATATTCATACTGAACTTCATCCTGATTGTATTCCGCTTCCTGTGCGCCGGATCGCACCGCGAGGTTCAGGCTATCGCCAATACTCCGCATCAGATCCACGTCAGCCTCAGAGAGTGTAAAGGACAGCGGATTGTTGGGGTTGTCCTTTTCGGAATAATAATTAAATGAAAACGATGCCTTGCCTGACTTCTGGTAATGACTGCCCGTGATGATGCTCCGGCTGTAATTCTGATCAGAATACTCCACGTCGATGCGCACACGGGAAAACTTGGTGATGAGCACATTGGTGGTAAACTGGATTTCCGCCCTATTATAATCGATAATATAATCGTAGTTGAATCCGCGCTGAAGCTCCTTACCATCCAGAAACACACGCTCGGAATTGGCCAGGATAATAATGAAGTCATTGCCGTTGGGTACTTTTATACGGTATGGACCGGAGACACCCTCTTCTACTTCGAGCTGTATGCTGGCGAATTTTCCCTTTGCGCTACTGATGCCCAGAGTGGTTTCGGCAGTCGAGTTCCCAAACTTGTATTTGGTTGAAAGAAGTCCGCCTTGCACGTTTTTGTAATACCGCAAAAACTCAGAATCCTTATTGCGAAAAACGACATCACCACCCCTTATTGAAAAGTCATCGTTATAGATTTCCAGAAATATATTGTCAAAATCCTGGATTTGGGCCGTATTGCCTTCTGGCTGAAAGGGCACGTTCTGATCTGTGATGGACGCCCTGATATTCAGGTTATCGGATAGTTTACCTTCCAATTGCAAATTGAGCGCTGAGTTTACAACCAGGTTTTGCGTATTTCCAAAAGAAATACCGCGGCTCAGGCTTCCACTTTTCTGCAGGTTTTCTGTAGGAAAAAGTTCTTCTTTTTGATCCAGAATCCGGTTATTTCCGGTGGCCTGGTTTTGGAATACCAGGGGTTCACGATAATCTGCAGGGAGCTTCCGGTAGTAGCTTTTATGAAGCTGGTATGGGATGGTCTGGTAAAAAATCTGCACGGTATCCCCGGGTGTCAGTTGCGGAAAACTGACCATTCCGTTAGACGGATTATAGTTAAATGTAATCGTTGTATCACTCAGGGTAATGGAACCAGGAAGCGCCGTCAGAGAATCGAGCAATACCTCATCGCCTTGGTAAACGAATACTTTGCTCTTCTGGAGATTTTCCTGTGCCTGGATAATTCCCGGCATTAAGAAAGCTACGAGCATGATTTGGCGGACCATCAAATCCCAACTATTTCAATAAAAAAGGTTGTCCCCCTGCCTTCCACCGATTTAAACCAGATTTTGCCATTGGCATGTTCTATGCCTTTTTTGGTGATAGCCAAGCCCAAGCCGGACCCCGTGTATTTTGTGCTGAAATTGGGAGAAAAGACCTTTTCCTTTATATGATCCGGAATACCGCTTCCATTGTCCTTTATGTCAATCCTTATCAAATTATTCCCGGAGGTTTGCATAGAGATATCGATTTTCGCCTTTGCAGAATCGCCGACCGCCTGAAAAGCATTGATGATCAGGTTTGAAAAGGCCCTGCCGAGCCATTTTCTATCACCCTCTACGACAAATTCACCTTCCTGAATGTGGGTAGTAATCACGCCCTCATCACTCTTATTATACAATTCAATAATCTCCAAAAGAAGAGCTCTGAGTTCCACTTTTTCAATGGCAGGGCTAGGCATTCTTGCAAAATCTGAAAAGGACGTAGCTATGTCATTGAGCGTCTCAATTTGTTCCAGCAAGGATTGAATTTGCTGCATCTTCTTGTCCTTTTCACCGCTTTCACTGCTTTCTATCAGGGTGCGTTGCATATGCTGCAAACTCAGCTTCATAGGAGTTAGAGGGTTTTTTATCTCATGCGCCACCTGTCGGGCCATCTCGCGCCAGGCACTCTCTTTCTCGCTTTTAGCCAACGCTTTTTTACTTTCTTCCAGATTCACGAGCATGCGGTTGTACTCCGTTACCATCATACCGATTTCATCATCCGAGTTCCAGCTTAGGGGTTCGTTGTACGATGAAAGCGTGGTGCGTTTGATCTTCTGAGTAATCAGTCTGAGCGGAAATGTAAGCCCGCGTGATACAAAAAAGGAGATGAACAAGAAGAAGATGAAAAGCAGTGTGAAGATGTTGATGATGTTTGCCATTACATCAATAATCCTGCGATCAAGATCGGTCTGCGACTCGAAAAACGGTAGTCCGAGTATGCCAATGATGGCGCCGGTATCGAAAGATCGAATGGCTACATAGGCGCTTTTGTAGTTGAGCGAACCGACCTTTTCCTCCAAAACAAATGCCGATGATAAATCCTCAATGATACCCGCAAAGGCAGTAGGCTCCATGTTCTCAGAAAGTATTTCATTCTGATAAACCTGTATCAGGCTGGAAGCAATGAGCCTTCCATTGGTATGGAAAATGTTGATATCGAGATCGGCTACTTCCGCCATCCGCGACACTTCATCGTCCAGTTCTTCGGTCTCGATGGCTAGGGCGCGGTATTCATTGAGCGGACCTGAAATGCGGTTGGCAAGATTATCCGCCAGCTCCAGGTATTGGTTATCCAGCGAGGTTTTGAAGGTTTGTACGATGATGCTCACTGTCGAAAGGCTGACTATGATGAGCGGTGTGAAAAAGGCAAAGTTGAGGTAGAGCTGGATTTTTGTGGAATAATTGAGTGTGATGTGAAGCAGCCTTTGGTAAACTGTAAGTGAAATAAGGATGACTAATATGGTGAAAATATAGATGAGAAACAGAAAGCTGAAGTTGGCTGCTCGCTGTCCCAATGTCGATTCTTTTGCTGATACAATAACAAAGCGGCTGCCTTCACCCTGATAGGCCCTGTGGTTGAAGCCGGAAAGTACCACACTCCGCTCGAACAGTTCAGGGGCATAACCCGCCAGATCTATCATGTGGTTGCGGTAATCGAATGCACCGGAATTATATTTCAACTGGCTGTTTACGAAAACTGCGTAGCTGTAATCAACCCCGACATCAGCCTGTATGTTGGAGGCGCTTTCATTGGAAAGTAAAGGGAATACCGAATTCGGAACAAACCTTTTCTGCCGAAGATCCAGGAGAATATAGCCGATGACCTGCCCTCTTTCTTCAATATTGATAAAGACCACATATCGAGAAGTAGCCTGGCCGCGGGCGAGGTTTACAAAATACAAGCCTTCTGTTTCGGTTTCGAACGAACTCAGTTTGGCTTTGTAATCGTGAAAATTATCCTTGATCTTAAACGTATCGAATGGCTCGCCCCTGGAATTAAAGACATACACGCCAATGTCAAATTTGTCCAGGTTGTTCAGGTATTCGTTCCTGATTTTTTTTTCTATGATCACCTTCGATGCATACGGGCTGATGATTCTTTTAGTAATGAACCCATCATCTTTAATGGCATTAACCACCTCCGAAAGTTGTAATTCTGTAAAAAAGTCACGCTCCACCAGCAATTGGTTTGCAAGCCTGGATTTATTGAGCTCCATCCTGCTCTGCCGAAACTGGTAATTAGCATAAACGCCAACGACTGCTCCCGGCAGCCCAAAGGAGAATAAGTAAATAAATGTGAGATACTGAACCCTGCCCAGCGACTTGTATAGCCTGAAATAGCGGACTAACAATATAAATGACAGGTTGACTATCGCCACAACAAGCACATCCAATTTAAAAATCCAACCAAGCCCAATAAAAAGTAGCATCCCAATGATCAGCGAAATGTAAAATAAACGTTGACTACCGGAAGATGCTTTGTCGATGATACGTATGCAAACATGGAAAAACAGCAAATACAAGGCGATGCTGAGAAAATACACCTGATAGCTAATTATTTTCAGGTAATCGAGCGTGAGGCTGTGCGTTAAATCCATGGACCATTGCGAATCGAAGTTCAGCGTTCTCATGGTCTGATGGTGGGCCATTAACCAGAAAAAGGAGAAAAAACTCGCAGTAACGGCAAGTACCAGCTTTGTTTTTCCCTCTGCGGCTATCAGCTTCTTTATGAATAAAGGTTTCAGGAAGTTGCCAAACACAAAAAAGCCTATACCGAGGAGGCAGCCAATATTTAATATCAAATCACCAAGCGAAGGATTGAATAGTGATGAAGCATAGTAGCGTGGATCAAATAATTCCGTATAGACCAGATCGGAAGGAAAGCCGATGAGCAGCATCAGGCTGCGCAACGCTACCAATGACGACGAGAGAAAAAGCAGCCCTGCCCAGGCGGAATGATCCCTGGTGATTTCACGGCTTTGGTAGAAAAGGTAAAACACCAGTCCTATACCGGAAACGAGGAATAAACACACAATGACCAACCTGTCAATCAGCCCAGCATTGGAATATGTGTTGCCGATCTTGACGTAAAAAACCTCTTTGTCAATTAGCCTCACCGGCAGAAATTCATTATCCGGCTTTGCAAGCGACAATTCAAAATTTATGTCTGTTAAAATCCTGTCGTTGATGGTTTTCTGGAGATATTGATTCACCACCTTGAATCTTTCAATCAGGGGAATAAACACTACAACCTCATAAACTTGTGTTTCATGGGTAATCGTTTCCTTTCTGCACACAAAAGCGCCTCGGGTTGTCTGGATAAATGATACTTTGAAATCCCCCATAATGTCGCGCGGCATTGGCACCATCGCGTTGTCAGACCAGAAAAGGATCCGCTTATTCTGGAATACATAGTATGGATAGTATGCCTTGATAAAAAAATCTCTAAACTCGGGGTTTTCTATCTTGTTGATGATTTCTTGTACCTGCTCTACCTGGGCATTGGCAAAGGCGGCTTCCTTCAGCAAGTTTTGCTCTATGGTTGCTACGATTTTATCCGGTGTGTTTTGGGCGATTATAAATACATAGCGATACAGCAGCGCAATACTGCAAAATCCAATGCAAACCCAGAGAAAGACAAACTTATTCCTGATGCGGCCAATCATGCTTTGTAAACTCTTCCAACAAATTAAAATTATGAAACGTTTCAGACAATTTTAGCAGATTGGTATAAATGAGGAGGTTTTTCCCAACTTCACATGATGAGATTGCTATTCGCCATAGCACCAAACCCTTAGGCCAACACCACTTCCAATGTGTCCGAAGTATCATTGAGAAGCTCTTTCTGGGTTTTTCCCAGAAACGGGTGGATGAAGTCGGGTGCAATTTCACAAAGGGGAATCAAGGTAAAATTTCTGTTCTGAATTTCCGGATGGGGAATGGTAAGTTTTGGTTCAGTCATAATTA
>JBGSYX010000270.1:0-15547 GCA_041750735.1 Cyclobacteriaceae bacterium | reverse complement strand
GGTGAGATTTTTTACCGGCCCTCCCCAATACGGCTCTTCCTTCATTTCTTTAAAAAACACCATCGTCGTGTCAGAATTACCCCCCAATTCAAAATCAACACGAAGTGTCTTGGGATTAAAATAATTTTCGAACGTACTGTTTGCATCTTCTTGACTCGTCTGGGCATTCAGATGTAAAGTGCCTATGATGTAAAGTGTTAGCAGCAGACCAAATTTTACTGGGTTCATTCTTTTATTTTTTAAGGAGGACATTTGTATTTAAAGGGGTGAAATATGCTGAACATCACTCGTATTTTCTGCAGCTAACTCAACTCCGCAATTGGTACAGGTGGATGCCACCAAATCTACCTTTGCGCCGCAACCAGAACATTGCCTATAAAACTCAAACTCGAACTTTTCTCCACAATTATTGCAAGACTTGGAATATAGTGAGTTTTGAGTGTTGCAATGGCGGCAAAAGAGTTTATTACTGAATGGGCCATCTTCCGAGTAGCGTTTAAGATTCCGAATGGCAAACCTGATTATAAGAAAAGCTATGACTGATGGGAGAAGGAGCCTAAATATCGGACTGGAAATTAGTTGAGGTGCGAAGTTATACGCAAAATGGATGAAGCCTGCTATCAGTATGTAGGGCATCATGGTTCTGAGGTAACTGCCCTGATGCAGGAATTTAGCCTTAGCGAAACCGATTCCCCAGATGGCTGCCAGGCCAATATGCAGCGGTACGGCATTGAACTGACGGATATAAAATACTCCAATTCCAAACCTGGCTGTATAGTCAAAATTCTCGAAAACAGAGAACCCAAAAGCGACGGACATGGCATAAACAAGCGCGTCAGCCGGCTCGTTGAAGGCTTTCATTTTTCGGACTAATAAAACTGTTGCAGCAGCTTTGAGGAACTCTTCGTTAATACCGACAAACGCAAAAAACAACATCAACTTCCCGGTACTCAACCCATGGAAAGTTATTTGTGCTGCCTGAGAATCTATCAATAGTAAAAACAGTGTATTGAATAATCCACCAGAAAGTGAACTGATGAACCCGCCGATAATAAAGACAAATAATATGGTTTTGATCGGTTCACGCTCAAATTTATCATATTTCATGATGATCCAAATCCAAAAACAGATTGTGATCAGATAGGAGATTATATAGAGTAGCATATATTTTGTTTAAAGCGCAAAAAATCGGTTCCCCCTATTTCACATATGCAATATCGAAAATTGTTTATCCTTTCTTCAACCAACTCGTCCTATGGTTTATCAGTTCGATTAACCAGGTCGGGACAAGTGGCACCACCAACATAATTAATTTATTCAAAAAGCCAGGGACACATTCGGCTTTGTTTCTGAAGAGTGCCCTCACAGCCCGTGACGCCACATACTCCGCCGAATGCATGACGTGCAGTTTCATGGCCAATGGAATATTTACCTTTTCTGCATCATGCAGTGGTGTGGCGGTGGCTCCCGGAATGAGGCACGTTACCCGAACACCATATTCCTTCATCTCAGAGCGAAGGGCTTGGGAAAAGTACCGGAGGTAGGTTTTGGTAGGCCCGTAAAGCGAAATCCCGGGGTAGGGCATCACGGCAGAAATGGAAGATACATTCAGAATAAATCCATGGCGGTTACGCTTCATCCGGCTACCAAAGGCTCGGCACAGCAAGGTGGGTGTCACCATGTGGAGATTGACGATGGCCTCAACCTTTTCCGCAGGAGCATCAGCTACTTCTGAAAACATCATGAACCCGGCGTTATTCACGAGAACATCGACTTCAAGCTGTCTGTCGTCGCAGTACTTCAAGATCGTATCTGTCACACCTGGCAGGCTCAGGTCCACACATAGAGTATGACATGGAGAATTATGAGTTTTCTCCAGCTTTGCCTTGCATTCGGCCAGCGACTCCGGTTGGTTACTGACTAATACCAATGAGTATCCCCGCTTCGCAAGTTCATGAGCTATAGCCAACCCAATCCCTGAAGAGCCTCCTGTTATGAGTGCAGTGTTACCTGATTGGACCTTGTTCATTTAGGAGGAAAGTTCATGCTGAATACACGAAAACGGTCCGTTGTACATCACGGCGATGCAGTGGTTGCAGGTATCGCAAGCTGACTTTTTGAAATGTCCATCCCGGATTTTGTTGATGAAATCCGGATCGATGATCAGTGCTCTTGCGATGGCTACTGCATCAAATCCCTCTTTAAAAGCGTGATCGATGTTGGCCCCCGACAGTATACCGCCTACATAAACAAGGGGCAACTTCAAGGACTGACGAAATAACCGCGCATCATCCATGAAGTAGTTCTCTTTAAATTCCATTGGCGGGATAAGCCAGTTACCAATGGCACGAACACTCAGGCTCATCAGGGCGTTGTCAACATGCTTTGCAAGGGTTTTTATCGGCATGGCTCCGCGAAGGATATACATGGGCGTGCGACTCACAAAGCCTCCGCTAAGGATGAGTGCATGTACTCCCAGGGTTTCAAGTTTACGGGCTACTTCCAGCGATTCAGATAGCTCCATTCCGCCTTTGAAACCGTCGGACATATTCATTTTAACAAGCACGGCAGTTTTCCCACCGGCCGCTTCCAACACTTCATTGATCACCAACTCCATGAAACGCATGCGGTTTTCCAGTGATCCGCCGAACTCATCATGCCTTTTATTGGTGGCCGGCGACAGAAACTGGCTGATAAGGTACCCATGTCCGGCGTGGATTTCTACCGCATCAAAACCGGCCTCCTGCGCCAGACGGACACCATTACCAAAAGCTGTTACGGTATCAGCGATATCGGACTTCGTCATTGCCCGTGGGAAAGATGGCGCATAGAAATTGAAATGGGTATTTGGAGCAATCGGTCTTCCTCCGATGATAGAATGCTTGGCCATGTTCCCGCAATGTCCAAGCTGTATGCTGGCGGCAGCGTTTTCTGCGTGGACGGCATCGGTGAGCCTTCGCAAATCGGGTATTATTTCATTGCGCAGCCAAAGCTGGTGAGGAAAGGACAATCCACTCTTTTGTATAGCTGCATAGGCTACTGTTGTCATGCCAATCCCACCGGCCGCTACCGCCCGATGATAATCCATGAGTTGTTCTGTCACTCCATGGTTTTGGCTCATACCTTCAAATGCCGCCGCACGGATGGAGCGATTGCGCAGGTTGAGCGAGCCAATTTTTATGGGGGTGAAGAGCATGGATATTTCATTTTTGTCAAATCAAAAATAGCGGTTTGAATATGGAATAATTATAAAATAGCATGGATTTCCATCAGGATGTTCCTAATCAGATTGTTACCGCATACTAATTCTACTGTTGTTCGACACTTCCTATTACATCAACTGGATTTTTGTTTCTATGTCACCTAAATTCCCATAAATGACATAAGCTATCATACTTATACATCGCTTTACATGTATTTCCGACGGCCTTTCTAACCCTATCGAAAAAAATGGCGTTATTGAATGCATATATTCTCCAAACGCTACTGTTTATGAGCAAAATGCGCTTTTTACCCGCCCTTTTCATTCTTGCCGTCAGTCTTGCGTTATACTCATTCAATCAGGTTGAATACCCCAATTTCAAAATCTCCATTGCCGGCGTGGATCATGAATTATCCGCAGGCGTAAAAATTTCTGAATTTGGGAAAATGACAGTCGTATCGCTTAAGGAAGGCGTGGAAATAGTGTCGCTGGAAATTACCTTGGCACGAGGTGCGCGGGCAATATCGATAAGTGCGGTTGAAGGAAATACGTTTGAATTAAGTCAACTGAAGGCAAATGCCCGATCCGGCGACAGGATCGTGGTCGAAATAAAAAGTAAGTATTCTGATGATAAGCTTCCTTCGCCCGACAATTCTATCATCGTATTTAAGGTGAATTAATTGATACATGTTGAGTGTGACAAACGTGTCACCCTTGTCCAATTGAGTTCATTGGCTTATTTAATATGATTGAGTAAGTACACCGGACGAAAAAGCCTTTGATTTTGCGAATAGCTGATAGGATAGTTCCCTCTATTCGCAATAGCGGATCATTCCATTCTCAATAATAAACCTGTGAAGCGTCATTGAACATTCTAGCCAGCGTTTGTCATGTCATGCAGGTTAGATTATGAAAGATGAGTATTGAAGCGCCATCTGGCTGATAATATCCTTTTACCCCTGTCGCTCGGCGTCATTCTTCATCAGATCCCGGATAGTCAAACATGATCCTTACCCCGCGGTCATTCAGATCTTTCAGCGCCATCTTGAATTGCTCATACTCCATAGTATCCATTTCGGTTTGGTTCTTTTGAAGATAGATGAAATTGAGATTCTCGAATTCCGTGATCTGTGCAGGAAATTCACTGATCAGATTGTAGGAAAGATTTAATTCCTCAAGCTGATTCAGTTTCAGAATTGAGGAAGGAAATTCTGTCAGGTTATTATGCTGAAGATGGAGATATCGCAGATTCTTCAACTTTGAAACATCAGGCAAATCGCGTAGTTGATTGTCGTGGGCATAAAGCTCCTTAAGATTGGTCATTTCACCGATGGATGCCGGTAGCTCATCAAATTTGTTATAGGAGAGAAACAAAATCTCCAGCTTATCCAGGTTAGCGATTTGCTCAGGAAGATCATTAATTTCATTATAATAGATGTCCAGCCAGTTCAATTCCGTCAATCCAAACACTTCTTCTGGAATCGATTTCAATTCATTTTTGTAAACCATGAGATATTCAAGCTTTTTTAACTCGCCAATTTCTTTGGGCAATTTGGTAAGCTTATTTTCCGGCAAAGCCAATTTTTTAAGCTCATCCAAATAAGATATTTCAGGGGGCAAATCGATCAAACCACATTTCCGCATAGAAAGTGTCATAAGCCTGTTGAGGGTGTAAAAGTATCGTGGATCAAGCGCAACAATGTTATAGTCCAACTCCACATCTTCCAATGACTTCAGTTTTTCCAGCCATTTCAACGAAGTGAGATGGCAATTATTTAAACTGAGCTTTTTAAGGTTCTTTAACTTTCGTAAACTTTTAGGAATCGACCCTAACTCATTGTTGCTTAGGTTCAGCTCCTCAAGGCTCACTAATTTTTTAAACTTTATGTGATTACCGTTTTTGCCCAGCTGATTATCCGCCAGATTTAGTGATTTCAAGCCTTTAAGTCTCTTAAGTTTCCGGGGAAGATTGTCCATTTGATTTCCCGCAAGATTCAGTATTTGAATCGTATTATTCTTTTCAAGAGACAATCGCCTTGCTCCAAGTTGGTTCCCTTGCAGATTGAGATGTCTCACAGCCAAATTGCCCATAGTTTCACTTGATACATTAGCTATTTTGTTGTCAGAAATATTGAGAGTGTCCAGGGGGCCCATTTTTAAGACCTCCCCTGGGATTTGCTCGAACAACCCATTGCTCAGATTTATCGAAGACCGGTTCACACTCCCGGCCACTGCAAGGAGGCTATCGTACTTCACCATATTGCGTTCCTTATATTTCATTGCCTCACTCTCCCTTCTCAATTTCATGGAATCCTGAAAGTGCATTATGGCGAGATAGCGATCTGGATTAGCCTCTTTAATACTGTCTAAATATACATCAAAAGACCTGGTATTTTGGGAATTCATTTCCTCCCAAAGAGACCTTTGCCTGGCGGCAATTGATTCTAATGATGCGATCCGCTCCTTACTGATCTTGAGCCTTTGAGCGTATAAATGCGTCTGGAAAGCAATTATGCAAATAAGCCCAAGTGTTATCGACAAAATGGTTTTGCGCAGTGATGACATAACTGTTTGAATTTTGCCTATGAAAGTTAACTAAATGTTTAGTTTAATATTGTTTACTGAATAACTTTTTAGCTAATCCAGACAGATTTTTATTGCCTTGAATCATAGGACACCTGCCGCTAACGTATCATAGCCATGTCGAATCCATTACCACTGAACCAGATATCCGAATCAAAACATGAGAGAAGAACTTCTTTTAGGTTTTGGAAATTGCCCGGCTTTCGGATTGAAAAATTGTATGCAAGGATCAGAGACGGTAAATTGAAGCAATTCAGAAAAAAAATCGAATTGATCCTCCTGTTAGACCGGTTCAGTCATTGAGTTAGGAGAAGCCGTGTTAAAAAAGGTTAAATCCTTTTAAGGCCTTAAAACTTTCCTTTTGTTTAACTTAAATTTATAAGACAGACGCTTTTTTAAATCACTTTCCAACTACTGCCAGACAATCCCATAATGAAAAAACGAAGCATTATCATCCTCGCATCCATTTTTGCAGTACTCGTTATTGTCTTTATAATTCAAAAATTTGCCAATCCCGCCACTGAAGCATCTGAGATTTTTACTGGCGTAAAAAAAGGGGTATTCCGCATGGAAGTCACTACCGCCGGTGAGTTAGATGCAAAAAACTCTGTCAAAATTAGAGGACCTGAGGGATTGATGCGTGCCCGGATATGGCAGGTGAAAATTAACACCATTGTAGATGAAGGCACTGTTGTAGAAAAGGGAGCCTTCATCGCCATGCTTGATCAATCTGAAATCGGAGATAAGATCAAGGAGAAGGATACAGAACTGAAACAAACCTTGTCGCAATATACGCAGGCCAGACTTGATACGGCCATGGAATTGCGCAAAGCCCGGGATGAACTCATCAATCTGAAATTCGACATTGAAGAAAAAGAGATTATCCTCAATCAATCGAAGTTCGAGCCACCTGCAGAAATAAAAAAAGCCGAACTCGCCCTCGAAAAATCCAGAAGAACTTATCAACAGGCGTTGGATAATTATGTGCTGCAGAAAGAAAAATCAGTCGCCAAAGTGGATGAGGCCGCGGCAAAAATGATGGATGATCAGAATCAGCTGGATTTTCTCAACAAATTGGCCGAGCAATTTACAGTTTTAGCCCCTGAACATGGAATGGTGATTTATGAGAGAGATTGGCGTGGACAAAAGCAGGGTGTAGGGGCAAATATCGACCCGTGGGAACCCGTGGTGGCAAAACTGCCAGACCTGAGTAAAATGGTGTCCAGAACGTTTATCAATGAGGTGGATATCAATACAGTGAAACTTGACCAGAAAGTAGAAATTGGTCTTGATGCATTTCCTGAAAAAAAACTGACAGGAAAGGTCATCGAGGTCGCCAACGTTGGCGAACAGAAACCCAACTCAGATGCCAAGGTATTTCAACTCCTGATCGAAATACATGAGTCAGATACTACCTTGAGACCGGGAATGACGACCAGCAACACCATCGTAGCCGGAGAAATTCCTGATGTGCTTTATATACCCGTAGAGTCACTTCACACCCAGGGAGATTCCATCAGTTTTGTCTACAAAAAAAGTGGCATGCGCACTATAAAACAAGAGGTAATTACCGGTAAGTCCAATGCCGATGAGATTGTAGTAATTCGAGGATTGGAGGAAAAGGACCTTGTCTACCTGTCTGACCCGGAAGGCATGGACGCTAAACCTGTAGAGCGCCTTGAAGCTGAAACAAGTCCATCAGCCTCCAAATAGCCTGATATGTACACGCGGATTTTAACCAACTTCAATATTGCGCTAGAAGCAGTAATGGCCAATAAGCTTCGTTCTTTACTTACCGGACTTGGGATTATTTTTGGGGTAGCAGCGGTAATTGCCATGATGGCTATTGGCTCAGGGGCTCAGGAAGAAATTCTGGAGCAGATTAAACTGGTTGGAGTAAATAATATCGTCATAACACCTATTGTAGAACAGGAAGAAAAACAACTGGAAGCAACAGAAAGTGATGAAGGGTCGGAGAAAAACCTATCACAGGGACTTTCACTATATGATGCCAGAAGCATCGAAAAAATTGTACCGGCTATTGAAAAAGTAAGTCCCGAAATAATCATCGATACCTATCTCATAAAAAATGCATTGCGCCGCAGCGCCAAACTGGTAGGGGTAGAAAACGGCTATTTTAATATATCCGGCTTTGAATTGAGTGAAGGAAAATTCTTCAATGAAGCACACCTGGCTGAAGGCAAACCAGTTTGTATAATTGGCAAAAGCATTAAATCAAAGTTTTTCAGCAAGGAAGAACCAATCGGCAAATATATAAAGGTGGGAAGCCACTGGCTGAAAGTTATTGGTGTCCTGGAGGAGCGCCACATTTCACAGAAGAGTATTTCTAATCTGGGTATCAGGGATTACAATATGGATGTTTATGCACCATTGAATACGGTACTGTTTCGTTATGAAAACAGATTGTTGGTCACAGAGGCCGGAATAAAACTGTTTAACGGTACTGATCCCGAAGAGCGCGAAAAATCACCTAATTACCATCAACTTAATCGGCTGGTGGTTCAGGTGAAAAACTCCGATCAACTGAATAGTGTGGCGCAGGTGATTTCGAAGTTGTTGAAGCGCAAACACAACAATATAGTGGATTACGAGATCACCATCCCTGAATTGTTGTTAAAACAACAGCAGCGTACCAAGAGTATTTTCAATTTCGTGCTGGGGGCTATTGCAGGCATTTCACTTTTGGTCGGAGGTATCGGGATTATGAACATCATGCTTGCATCTGTATTGGAGCGTATCAAAGAAATCGGTCTGCGTATGGCCATAGGTGCCAAAAAGATCGACATCGCCTACCAGTTTCTCCTGGAGGCTGTGATGATATCGGTATCCGGTGGATTAGTGGGGGTAATTCTGGGCACTGCTATCGCTATTGGTGTTTCCGCTTTGGCTGAAATTCCGACCATATTAAGTTTCTATTCCATTATACTATCCTTTGGCGTAGCCGTTTCCATAGGGGTTATATTCGGTTATACCCCTGCTAAACGTGCTGCCAATCAAGACCCTATAACATCATTGAGGTATGAGTAAAATAAACGCACGGCAAAGGCCAAAACCTCCCTTGATGAATCAATCCTAACTTTGTTGGTCTTAACAGTTCGCTGAGACCAACAGTTATGAATACGCCTGGCGTTCGGAAAGAAAATAATGGTGTTAACTGACCTTAAAGATCGGGAAATATATCAACTACCTCCAAGGATCTCGAATAAGTCGCTGGGCCTCTCGCTAAAAGTATCATTAAACAGAATGACCGATGCGGCGACAAAGGCAATGAAACCTACGACAATAAGAATCTGCATCCATGAGGTTTTTTGAATTTCATGACGGTCTCGTATCTCGCATACTTCCCCCGGGCAATACCTGGCTTTTTTGCCATAATACCAACCATAAGTAAGGCACCCCAGGCAAATACCAAATGCTGATTCAAAAAACAGGAAAACCAGACAAATCAGGCAAATGAGGCCGGTGATCGGACTTTATATCGAAACGTTTTATTCATAGTGAGCAGATTTTTAATATTAGAAGAGGAAATATACACCGCCAATTTGCGTAATCAATTTCATAGGTATATGAGTGGTGGTTAATTTGCGTGAGTGACGCTTTTGATTGTTTTTTAACCGCTGTTCGACATTTGCAATGTCGAATTATCCATCGTAGGATCTGCGATCCGGATTTTCCGGAATTAGAGTTATGGCATACGCATATAGTATAAGAGATCAGGGAGCGGTATATTTTGTGACCTTTACAGTGCACCAATGGGCGGATGTTTTTACCCGTAAATAATATATTGATTTGCTGCTTGATAGTGTGGAATACTGCCAGCAAAACAAAGGATTAGAAGTGTTTGGGGGGGTTGTAATGTCAAACCACTGCCATTTTATCTTGCGAGCCAAAGATGAAAATCTAAGTGATGTTATCAGGGATTTAAAGAAATATACTGCCAAGACCATCTTCAAGGCCATTGAAACTAATCCGGAAGAAAGCCGCAAAGAATGGCTCACTATGGTGCTGAATTACAATGGTAATATTTGGTTTTGGGAGGAGGGTTATCACGGAGAAGAAGTTTTGAACCTGGAATTTTACAGATGCAAAGTAGATTACATTCATGCTAATCCTGTGAAGGCAGGACTGGTATCAAGAGAAGAAGATTATCTCCACAGCAGTGCCGGTGATTTTTATGGCGTGAGAAAAGGGAGGCTTGAGTTGAGCCTATTTGGCTAAGGGTGATACTCGGATTGCAAATCCTATGATTGTTGGTTCGACATTTCAAATGTCGAACAGCGTGTGTGGTTGTCGAACAGCCTGGATATCTAAGAAATTATATAAACTACAAGGAAAAGAATTGTAAATACAGTAATCAACCCAATAATGAAATTCCTTGGTACCCCACTTTGATTTTTCACATCATCATAAAAGTACTTATAAGGTTTTGTGCAACCGTTAAGTAGCCATCGTATAAAGGCTCCTATTGCTTCAACCATGAAAATACCTGCCATAAAATATTGTTTCCTTTGAAATTTAAGATAGCTCCATATTTAAATGAGTCAAAATTCCATCAATCTCATTCACCACCCGCTCTGCGTTTTGCTTCGTGAAGCAAAGCGGTGGCTTGCTCTTCAGTACATTGTCATTAGGCCCGTCGGTGCTGATGAGGATATGGCGGTTTCGCAAATCGTTTTTGATGTGTGCGGCAAGGGCAGTGTTGGGAGCGCCCGATTCATCCACTATTTCGAAGCCGAGAAATAACCCTGATCCCCTCACATCGCCGACGTATTGATATTCTGCATTTATTTCATTCATCAGCTTTTTATAATGATTCCCCACTTCCAAAGCGTTTTGCTGTAACCCTTCTTCCTTGATGACGTCGAGCACAGCCAGACCTATGGCACACGAAACCGGGTTCCCTCCAAAGGAACTAAAAAACTCCACACCGCTTTCAAAGGCTTCGGCAATGGCATCTGTCGTGATTACCGCACCCATTGGGTGGCCATTGCCCATCGGTTTGCCAAGCACCACGATGTCGGGCACCACACCGTGTGCTTCGAAACCCCAGAAATGTTCGCCCAGCCGCCCAAAGCCGGTCTGGACTTCGTCACTGATGCACACCACACCACGTTCGCGCAAGGCCAGATAGAGTGACTTCAGGTAGCCGGGAGCTAATGGCACTTGTCCGCCACAACCGATGACGGGCTCCGCAATAAATGCTGCCATGGGTTCAGAAAAAGAGCGTAATAAACCTAGCGCATCATCTGCATATTTTTGTCCCGCGAGTTCATCCCGATATTTTCCCCGGTAAGTATCGGGCATGGGGACGCCGAGAATATAGGGCTTACGTCCGGGTCCTTTTATATTGCTGAATTTATAATCGCTGATGTCGATGCCCGTGCAGGTATGGCCATGGTATCCGTGTTCCATTACCATGACGGCCTCCCTGCCGGTGTAATGCCTTGCCAACCTGATTGCCAGGTCGCTGGCGGCGCTGCCGGAATTTACGAAGAAAACCTTGCTGAGCGGCTTAGGAAAATGCGCGAGCAACCTTTCCGCATAGGTACTGAGCAGGTCGTACATATAGCGGGTATTCGTATTCAGCACGGCCATTTGCCGCTGCCCGGCCTCCACTACTTTCGGGTGACTATGACCCACATGGGGAATGTTGTTGTACGCATCCAGGAATGTATTGCAGAAGCCATCGTACATGTATTGAAATGCGGCCTTCGTGGTCCAGACCGGCTCTTTGTAGCTAAGCGATACGATGGGATTGATGTACCTATGGCGTTTTTGCACTTTTTCCTTAACTGATTCGTCGTCGTACATTTCCATGCCAATGGCTGCTCCAAAGGTTCGTCGCGCCCGCTCCGGATTGATCGTCAGCCAAAGGTGCAGCAAATCCCAGGCGGCATCTTCGGATATGGAAACGTAACTGTTTTCCGGATCGCGGTGCCTGCCGATGGCCGACTGGCACACACTGAGGCAGAGCCGCGCTGCGATGAGGTAATACAACAATTCCACTTCGCGCCTCTCCAGGGACAGGATTTTATGATACCCCTGAATGATATACACCGCCCATGAGAGTGGATCGGCTTTTCCCATGACGGCGTAGGTAATGGCCACAGCGAGTTCATTGATCAATGGGGCATAAACCGTATCGCCAAAATCGATGATCGACACCACATCGTCGCCATTTACCAGCACGTTCCAGTCGTTAGCATCATTGTGGATCACCGATTTCCGCAATGAGGGCAACTGCGGCAGCACATTTTCCTTGTATTGCAAAATAAAGTAATCCACCAGTTTCCTTTTCGCCGGGTCTGTAATATGGCTCGCGTAGGGTTCACACAGTTCCAAGTGCTGAATATCCCAGTCGTACTGCCTGGCTTTATAGACGTAATTCTGAAAGCTGAGCAATGACTTGTCGAGCCGGGCCAGGAAAGCACCAAACGATATAAATAGTTCAGGTATATGCAGTGATTCCGAGAAAAAAGTCCCTTCGAGCCATGTGAGCATGCGAAAAAGCGTCTTTTCTCCATTGACTGTCTCCACTATAAGTGATTCTCCCGATGTGCTTTTTACGGGCTTTGGATATTCCGCAGAACTTCCGGGGCTCAGGTGATCGAGCAGATCGGACTCGGCTAGGAGGAGATCATGCAATTCCAAGTTGAATGGATAAGTCTTGAGGACGAACCTTTTACCGTCACTCACAACAAGGTAGTTCGCATTATCGTACCCGGCGATTCTTTTTAAGGAAGCGTCTTTCAGACCATATTCCTCTAATATTTTTGGTATGGAGTTTTGATGGTTTTCCATGGTAAAGTAAGTCAACAGGCAGGCGAATACCCGATGCAAAATACAAAAATCACGT
Source organism: Cyclobacteriaceae bacterium (assembly GCA_041750735.1). Classification (GTDB taxonomy): domain Bacteria; phylum Bacteroidota; class Bacteroidia; order Cytophagales; family Cyclobacteriaceae; genus JAAUQL01. The sequence continues at coordinate 2,885 of JBGSYX010000270.1, read as the reverse complement.
TGGATTGGGCTAAAGAAAGGAAAGTCAATTGAAAAGGTTTAGCGAGAGGGTTTGTTTTGGGATTGGTGAGGTAACCGACCAGACCATTGTGTGTAGATCGTTTTTATCTAACAATTTCAATCGGCAAGATGTACTTAGGGACAAAACCATCACCTTCACATACCTTTTTTATGGTTAGCTATGAAATATGGTTAATAATATCAGTTCGCAAACCATCAATAATAGATTCATTTCCGGTTATTTTATCCAACCTAATTTCGAGTGAATCTGTCAAGTCTATTGTTGATTTTAACTTCACATAGACGAATTTATGGTTTATCAGTTTTAATGTTACTGTATCAATTTGTGTTTGTACAAATACTTTTCCGAAATATTCGGCGCCCGACTTTAATGAAGGAATTTTGCCTGAAGGTTCTAAAATATAGCAATTGGGAGTTACCGGACAAATAATCTCATCAGCTTCCTGCCCAATAACCATTATTATTGGAAAAATGAGAAAAAAGAAAGTCGCGAAATAAATTTTCATACAAATTATTTACAACGGTTTGCAGCTATGCCCAGTAGCCGTTTTGCGGGCTTCGTCACTGTCCAAAGGGTACAATGTTTCTGCGGGCACTACTGTTTCAATTTGCTCTTTCATAGGCTATTGGGCATAGGTGCTGTTAGCCTTCGTTTTTTATTTTTCTTAGGTAAACTTCGAAATACTCAGAACTTTTTGCATTGCTTTCAAATTCTCTTTTTCGAATCCTATGTAGTTTATGTCCAGAGGCAGTTATCAAATTATTCTTGATTTTGTCTTTTTCTTTCTGCTCTTCTGAATCGTGTCGCAAACTATCAAGTTCAAAAAAATGAATAGGGGAAAACGATTTAGTTTCTACAATTACACAATCAACGGTAGTTGTTAAATAAAACCAATTGTCATATTTAACTTCTTGCCCAAATAGAATGCTTGGTAATACTGTTGATAATGCTGCATTGGGTAATATTAAATATCCTTCAAACACTTTATTTGCTGCGTTATAAAATTCAAGCTCTTGTGGGGATTTGAAAATAGAACCATTTGAGAAAATTTGATTAGTTTCTCTAAACTCTTGAATGTCAAGTTTCTTTTTAAGGATTGCACTTTCAGAATCCACTTTGGATTTCTTTTTTGCGATCTCTTCAAATTCTTCAATTATTTCTCTACAAATTGGATTTTCGGGATGATGTTTTGCAAGGTGATAATCTCTATTTATTTTAATTAGTTCTAAAGTCAGTAGCAAGTGCTGCTCATTATTTAGTCTGAAATTCTTTTGAGTTGAATTATGGATATTGTGCAGCTTACTTAAAATCAGAAAGTGTTCTTCATTTTCAACATTAAGGTTTGTAAGAATCTCAGGAATTAAATAACGCTCAAAAAGTTCTTTGAAAACACTGTCATTTATCAAGTCTGAAAAGACAAAATCATTCTCTAAAACTGTAAAAAGTTCATTCCATTTTTTGTCTTTTAGGAGCGCAAGAGCTTGATTCGTTTCCATTTTGGTTTTCATGTCTTTAAAATGAAGGCTAACGAGTTGCTATAAGAAGCGTCGCGTATATTTCCGATGTACCTGACAGCCCCCATTTTTGGGTTTTTGGTGCTTTTTTCATTGGATATTCTGCGCATACATATCATTTCTGACTAAGCTATCTCAGAATCGCCAAATCTCCAAATGATCCGTTGGTATTCAGTCGATGCAGGTTTTGACTACGCTCAACCTGACAGCAGCTCATTTCATCAAGAAGTGGTTACTAAAAATAACCTATAACTCCGAATTACCAAATCGCCTGAAGTAATACCTTGAAACAGGAAGTATAGCCAGCCCGGCCATGGCCATAAATAAAAAGGATAAACGCAGATTAACTGCGTGCGCAAGATATCCTATGATCACCGGGCCCATGAGAATGCCAACCTGCGCATACGTGACCACGACGGAGAGGGCGATACCCGCTGAATATTTCTTCGATGTACCAGCCAAAATAAATGTCATTGGGAAAACAGCGGCTGTTCCAAGACCTACAATTGAAAACCCAATGAGCGCAGGCCAGAATGTTGGAAAAATAATAGCTATTGACATCCCCACGGCAATGGATACTGAACTGATTTTGTACATGGGCTTCATGCCAATTTTATGTACTACAAAATCAGATATGAATCGCGACATCGTCATACAAATCATGAAGATGAGGTAGCCAAAAGTAAATAATTCGACTCCAATTACTTCCTTGAAATACACACCACTCCAGTCGAACATACCTCCCTCGCAGATAGCAGTAAACATGACAATGAAACCGAGCACTAGTAATTGGGGGTCTGGTTTTCCCATCTTTAACGTATTTCCGGTCGGAGCTTTGTCCTGACGAATGAGATCCTTGAAAAAAATGAGGCTCAGCGTCAGGGTGAGCAGGGCTACTATCAAAAGGTGCAAATGAATGCTGACATCCAAAGCGATCATCAATGTGGTAAAACCAACGCCAGCAATGCCACCAAGGCTCCATAACCCATGAAACGAGCCATTTATTTTCTTTTCGTAATCCTTTTGGAGTGTGATTGATTGCGTATTCATAGCGATATTGTATATCCTCATGAAAAAGGCAAAGAAGATCATGGAACCCATAAGAAATGGTATGCTGGTTGCATTGCCAATCATAAATAAGGCTGTGACATGGAACAGGAATGCGATGAAAAGCGGCCATCGGCTATCGAATCGTGAAACCAACCAACCGGAAATCGGCAACCCGACCAGCGAACTTATCGGCATGATGAATAAAAGAGAGCCTAGTTCGGCTTCATTGATGTTCAAAGCCGTCTTAATGGTTGGAATCCGCGAAGCCCAACTGGAATAGCACAATCCGGAAAGAAAGAA
>JBGSYX010000269.1:0-11155 GCA_041750735.1 Cyclobacteriaceae bacterium | reverse complement strand
GGACAATATGTGCCCTGGTATTTTTTGCTACAACTTTTAATTACCTGGATAGGAATGTCCTTGGATTGCTCAAAACTACGCTATCAGATATTGGTATGTTTGGTGAGGATAAGGCCAATCAGGAACTCTACTATTCGTATGTGATAATTGCTTTTCAGGTTGCCTACGCATTAGGCTTGCTGGTTGCCGGTGGTATCATAGACAGGATTGGAACAAAGAAAGGCTACGGAATAGCACTCTTTGGATGGAGCGTTGCCGCTGTTGGTCATGCCTTTGCCACGGGTGTCTTTAGTTTTGGCTTCTGGCGGGCAGCCCTGGGTTTAACGGAATCAGGGAATTTTCCGGCAGCAAATAAGGCCGTCGCGATCTGGTTTCCGAAAAAAGAGCGTGCCTTTGCTACAGGAATTTATAATTCAGGGGCGAATGTTGGGGCGATAATTGCGCCTCTAACCGTTCCATTTATTGCTCTTTACATGGGGTGGGAGTGGGCGTTTATACTCACTGGTGCTATAGGTTTTATTTGGTTGTTTTTTTGGTTTAAAATTTATGCCAGCCCACAAGCGAAGCTTACAGCCGGAGTATTGTCGAAAGCTGAGTTTGATTATATCCACAGCGATTTGGATGAGGCTATTGTCGCTGACGATGTCGTGGAAAAAGTCTCATGGTTTAAACTTCTCGGTTACCGGCAGACGTGGGCCTTCTTTTTTGGGAAATTTCTCACCGACCCTGTGTGGTGGTTTTATCTTTTCTGGTTGCCGGCATTTCTTGAAGGTGAAAATAAGCGGCACATTGCGGATGGTGATGACCATATGGTAATTGCATGGCCGTTTGCAGTAGCTGTGGTATATACCGTATCTACTTTCGGTAGTGTATTGGGAGGCTGGCTTCCGAAGAAATTCATGTCCAGTGGCATGGATGCCAATAAAGCACGCAAGACCGCCATGTTTCTGTATGCACTGTTGCCATTGTCGGTGTTATTAGCATCCAAACTGGGCGAGATAAACACCTGGTTTGCGGTCGCAACTATATCCATTGCCTGTGCTGCTCATCAGGCGTGGTCTGCAAACATCTTCACTACGGTTTCTGACATGTTTCCAAAGAAAGCTGTTGCGTCAGTTACTGGTATTGGTGGCATGGCAGGAGCTTTCGGTGGAATTCTGATCGCGTGGAGCGCCGGATTATTATTGAAACACTTTACTACCCATGGAAAAGTAGAACTGGGCTATGGGATATTATTTATTGTTTGTGCTACAGCATACCTGTTGGCATGGTTCGTAATGCATCTCTTGGTCCCAAAATTCAAAAAGATATCGGATTTGTAGAAAATCAAAGCGAAAAGAAATCAAAGAAGCACGGCCATAGTCGTGCTTCTTACTTTTTAAGTACCAGAATATGTGGCTTTTTCAGATGGCTTCCGTCTCCACGATCTTAGCTAGAATATCGGCATAGGGCATTACCAGGAACTTTTCGTTATCGAGCGATACCTCTGTCCCTGTGTAGTCCTTAAAAAGCACCACATCCCCAACCGCGACTTCAGGATTTTCAATATTACTCAGCGCGATGACTTTTCCGGTTTTTGGACGTTCCTTTTCTACAGTATCAGGTATAATGATTCCTGAAGAAGTTTTTTGTTCACCTTTTGTGTCATCCACCTTAAGGATGACATTTTGATTTACGGGCTGTAATTCTCTCATATTAGTTTTATTTAAGATCCAATAGTCTATTCAGTTTGCTTTGGTCAAATCCTATGACCATTTCTCCATTTATTTCCGTTTGAGGTACACCTTGCTGACCGCTCTTAGCCACCATGGATTTAGCAGCATTTTGATCTGATGCTACATCCACCTCAGTGTAACGAATTCCGTGTTTCCTGAGGAAATTTTTGACCGTGGTACACCACGGACAGGTGGGCGTGGTATATACTGTAACCCGTTTTGATGGTTTATCCTCTGAGCCTGACTTCAATTCATAGATGGTTTTTTCGAAATATGATTTGTAATGGTCGGTCCCCAGGCAGCCTTTCAATACATTTATAAATTCACTCCCGTTAAATTCGAGGAGGACAGGCACGCTGGAAATGCCGTATTGCTCATGAATATCGCGCACCTCGGCTACATTGACAGCCATCGCAGAAATATCGCCGGACTCAATTTCCACCTTTTTGAAATTGTTCAAAGCACATTCGCTTTGCTCCGAACCACCTTTATACAACAGCACATACGACTTTTTTGATAGTGATAATGCCTGCTGCAATTCCTGGTATGAATGAATATTTTTTACTTCCATGAAAGTTACTTTATATAAACACATGAAAACGTATTCATATATCATGCCACATGGCGATTTGCTGACGTTTCTGCGATGTTGACAGACATACTGTCATTTTATGATTACAATGGATTTGACAGTTGTCAGTTTTGCGGGATGGAATAAAACAGTCTTAAGAGTTTCGGGTGGTTCGCTGAAGGTACGATTGGAGGATGATCACAGCGCTTATTTTATCTACATTGGCTTTGTCGCGTCGGTCTGATTTTTTCATTCCACCCTGAATCATAGCCTGCATGGCCATTTTCGAAGTAAACCTTTCATCCTCGACTGAAATGGGAAGATTGGGAAATTTCTGCTTTAGAAGATCAATAAAACCCAGTACAGGTTGTGTGGCATGTGTATTTGAACCATCGGGTTTTACAGGCATGCCTACAACGATGCGCTCCACCGCTTCAGCTGTCATATAACTTGCCAACTTTTCCAGGAGTTTGTGGGTATCTACAGTATCTAGTGGCGTGGCGATAATCTTCAATGGATCCGTTACAGCAAGGCCGGTTCGCTTCATTCCGTAATCAATCGCCAGAATTCTGCCCATGGATTTTTATCATTTTTTAGATCGGTATACCACTCGTGGAATATTATAAACAAGTTGACGTTGGAATCGTTATTTTGAAACGCCAAAGCGAATATAAATGATATATGGCTATATTGGCAGATTAATAGATCAATGAACTGAAAGAATTAATAAGGTGGATAAAATAAATAATTCAAAGTTTCAAATGAGACTGCCGATAATCCTTGCAACAGGTGTTGCGGCAGGGATTCTCATTGGCGCTACATTCGCGAGCTCAGACAACCCGAATTCGAACTTCATGAAAGGTGTCATGAAATTCCGTGAGGTAATGAGCCTCATCGATAAATCGTATGTTGACAGCGTGAACACGGATGATTTGGTTGAATCCGCGGTAGTAAAAATGCTCGAGAACCTCGACCCGCATACTGTGTATGTATCGGCCAAAGATGTGGAACTTGCCAACAGCGACCTGAAAAAGGAATTCGAAGGCGTAGGCATCGAGTTCAATATCTTCAGGGATACCATTGTTGTATTAACTCCATTATCTGACGGGCCTTCTGAAAAAGCAGGGCTTATGTCAGGTGATAAAATCATAACAGTTGAAGGCGAAACAGTTGCCGGCGTTGGAATTACCAACAGGGGCGTTATCGATCGCTTACGCGGAAAGAAAGGTACCGAAGTGAAGGTTGGTATAAAACGTCAGCGCAATTCGCAGTTACTCGATTTTACCATCATCAGGGATAAAATCCCGCAATATTCAGTCGACGCTGGCTATATGGTCACTGACGAAATCGGTTATATCAAGGTAAACCGCTTTGCAGAATCCACCTTTGATGAGTTCAAGGAGAAACTCAAATTGCTTAAGGACCAGGGAATGAAAAAGCTGATCCTTGACCTGCAATCCAACCCCGGTGGCTATATGGATCGGGCCGTCAACATGGCAGATGAACTCATTCCGGGAAACCCCATGATCGTGAGCCAGGAAGGCAAAGAGCCCAGGGCTAATGCAGAATATAAAGCATATCGCGAAGGTTTGTTTGAGAATGGACCACTCATCGTACTTATCAACGAAGGCAGCGCATCGGGTTCCGAAATCGTGGCAGGAGCCATTCAGGATAATGACAGAGGGTTGATAGTGGGCAGAAGATCATTTGGCAAAGGCCTTGTGCAATCGATGTTCCGGCTGAGCGATGGCTCTGAACTGCGCCTGACAATTTCAAGATATTATACGCCAAGTGGCCGGTCGATTCAACGGCATTATGAAAAGGGCTTCAGCGAATACGAGAAGGATTTTCATAACAGGATAGAGAAAGGTGAGCTGTTCCATTCCGATAGCATTAGTTTCAATGATTCATTAAAATTCCAGACGAGCAAAGGGCGAACTGTGTATGGTGGTGGCGGAATAATGCCCGACCATTTCATTCCGCTTGATACCACCACTGATTCCAACTATTATATACAGTTGTTGAACACAAATATTCTAAGGGAATATGCGCTGGAGTATTACCAAAAAAATCAAAAGAAACTGGAGAAGATGGAGTTTGAGCAATTCCGCAAGGAATTCCAGGTAGATGAAGGAATGATCGAGGAGATCACCGGAATGGCCGTAAAAGCAGGAGTGCCGTTTGACGAAGTTGGATATAAAAAGTCCGAACCTGTCATAAAGGCCGTCGTGAAAGCGACAATCGCCCGGAGCGTCTGGGGAAGAGAGAGTTTTTACCCGGTCATCAACGAGGTGAACGAGATATTTCAGGAGTCGCTAAAACTCTTTGTAGAGGCTGAATCACTGGCCGCGATGTGATTTTTAGTTTTTTTTTCTGGCTGATGGCAACCTTTGGTTAAGGATGTTGTCTTTGGTGAAAAAACAATTTTTGAAATGAAAACACTTAATCTGATTGTAATCATCAGTCTTATTGCAGGTACAACGTATGCTCAGGAGCCACAACCTGCATCTGAAAATGAATCAAAACCTCAGAGTACAGAAAGTCCGAGCGACACTATACCTGTAGTGGTAGCACCTGAAAATGTTCAGGAACCAAAAAGTTTTACACTGGATGCCAATGACGCTACAGTGGAAAACATGAAAATTGCGGATTCCGCAACAGTGATTGTCGAAACCGCGCCGCAGGAAACATCTACCACCACATATCATAGCAATTGGAGCAGCAATGACGATATCCAGACATTGGCAGGTAAAAACCAACACAGTGGTGGTTTTGGGGCAATAAGTTTTCGCAGTACTGAATTTAATGATCAAAGCGCAATTTTGGCCGGTTTTCGCGCCGGCTGGATCATTAACCGCGCTATGGCAATTGGTTTTGAAGGTCATGGCATTATACCTACGGCGGAATATGCGAACATTGATCCGGATTTGGCAGTCGATAGTCGTGTCGTTGGTGGCTATGGTGGAATGTTCCTGGAGCCCATTATCCTTTCGAATAAGGTAGTGCATGTCACCTTTCCAGTTGCGGGTGGTGCCGGTTGGCTTGGCTACCTGGTTGACTGGGAGAACAATTATAATTTTGAGAACGACCTCATTGATGAAGATGTATTCTGGTACATTGAGCCAGGCGCAGCAGTCGAGTTGAATGTGGCCAGGAATTTCCGAATAAACCTCGGGGCTACCTATCGCTTTACACAGGACCTCGAATTAATGAGTACTCCCACTACCGGGTTTGAGGGGTGGAATTATTTCCTTACTCTCAAATTTGGGCGATTCTGATCTGACTTGTTTAAGTCGCCTTCACCAACACCAGCTTCATTTTATCAGCCTCGGCTACTTTGTTGATAAACTTTACAAAATCCAGGTATTGGTCAGGAGGGAAAGTGCCCTTGACCAGCGAATAACTCCTGACATACAGCAGGCCACTTTCTGAAGGTATAACCTGTGTTGAGTAGTGACCGTAAGGTGATTCTATAGTTACTGGAGTTGGGACAAACTCCATATGATACCCATCAGGAATACTGATGCTCACGGTGTCCGTATCGATAAAAGGATAGCGCAAGGCAAGAGGGTACTTTCGTTCTTTTTGTGGAATGGCAATAGAACTTATTTTATTAAAAACATTAGGCTGGAAGAAAAGCCGCTTTCCGCTTACAGAACCAAAACGGGTTATATTGGCAGAAATATTGGCATTGAGTTCGGGAATCGGCTTCTTTTCATGGTTGAATTGGAAGGAGGTAATTTCGAAACTCGGAATATCAAGCCGCCTATACAGCCATTTCTTCTGTTCGTTTTCGCCAATTTCCAGCACCGCTTCGTAATTCTCATACTGCAGGCCTTTGCACTCTGAAGTGAACGTTATAGAAGCAAACCCAGCCTCATTCAAAGCGACGTTGGTATGCTGATCCTGGCGGTTATCTTCCTGCTTGTAAACAGTGGTATGCGCTATGAATCCGCCGTTTTCATTTACCACAAGGGCATCGCGGTCGCCCGTAAATTGCCCCTGAAATCCAAAGGGATTTTTCTGACTAGTACATTCCAGCCAAATTGTATCTTGCTCATTTGGCACACAGAGTATCACGTGGTTGAACTGATCGCTTGAGAAATCTGTGTAAATATCCGGCTCCCCTTCACCACCATTTACAATAGTATAGTAAGAGTCGATGCCAGCCACTTTCAGCATGGATTTCATGTAATTGCTCAGGGCCTTGCAGTCGCCATAACCCGTTGATGCAACCTGGCTGGCCGGAAATGGTTGCAAACCGCCAATACCCAATTGAATACTGACATAGCGGGTATTTTTCTGAAGGTATTCATAAAGTGTCGCCACTTTTTCTGCCCGAGTTTGCTGGTCGTTTACCATATTTTTTACTTTGGATGTGACTTCGGGAGTAAGCTCGTCTCGGCCTTCATTCAATTTTAACTGAAAAAGTCCGAAGGATTTCCAGTCACTAAGATTACCCGTGTATCCTTCATATGTGAATGAGGACGGAGCAGCCAGAATCCTCGGTATAACTTCCGGGAAGTATGGCATACGTGGCTCTCTTTCCAGCGCCGGGAAATTACCAAAGCTCCATGCAATTACTTTTTTACCATCGATAGTTTCCGTTTTTGCTGATGGCTCCATGTTAATTTCCTTATAGCGGATTTCATAATTGGCCGGGGAAATTAACGTGTAGCTCGATTTTTCTGAGGAAACAGCGAACGATGAAAAGGGTGACCATCCGGGGAAAGTGAGAAATCCATTAAAATCATAGGCGACCTCCACCTCAACAGTATATGGATAGGTTGGATATCTCAAATCGAAGCGCTTCGTACGGTTATCTGAATAGATAGAAAAACCATCGAAAGCGGAATAGTCGATGATATCCTTGGTTTTTATAGTATGTATAAGTATGCCACTTTTATCGAAGCTGCGCGCGTCGAGGGTGGTGATTTTATGAATCTTGTCATATCCCAGGGTCACTTCTGCAAAATGGTCACCTTTCTCGTTGAGAATAGTAACGGCGTATTTGGAATATACTTTTGCTTTACCAAGGTCCACAACCTCAACCGTTGTGATATCCTCACGAAAAACAGCATTGCTATTTTGCAAGAGTTCTACCGGAATGCTCCCAATAGGGTACATCAATTCCTTTTGTCCAAATAGCGAAAGCGCTAAAAGCATCATAAGCGATACCAGGGAAAATCGAACAGATTTCATTGATCAAAATGTTTAGTTGGCACTGGCTTTTTTCAATACGATCTGCTCGTTTTGCTTGGCAACGAGCATAGCATAAAACTCCTTAAGGTCAGGAAATTTAGTCGGTGCATAAAAACTCTCAGATATTTCCCAGTTCAGTATGAGTTGTATATTATTGCCCACCGCTTTGACCACGTATTTTAATTGGGCCGTCTTATCAGGAATAATCATGGTGACGGATTGAGGTATTTCATCAACTACATAGCCTTCCGGAATCGTGAGATTGAGCATATAGGATTGCTTAATAGGCACAATAAATTCTATGGGCAATTCACGCTTTTCCTGCTTCAATGGGTTCTCCTCCATTTTATCGCAGAGTATCGGATTGATATATATGATATTCCCTGTACTTTGAGCCGCGTTGCTCAGGTCGGTCTTAATAATTTCTTTTACAGGTTCTGACACCGCCACCGGGGCGTCAATGTCCAGGCTGGAAATAGCCCAATCAGGATGCGTGCTGGTGAAGGTTTCTTTGAACTTGTCAGCGCCGTCTCTTTCCAGTTTTTCCCTGAGGTTCACAGCTTCATAGCCGCTGAGTTTGTAGCTTACCGAACCGGTCATTTGTCCTTCTTCATTCAACTTCATCACACACATCGTCGCTTTTTCCAGCCCTTTTTGCGGGACAATGTCAACCCAGCCCGGCCTGTCTTCAGAAATTGTATATCCTACCTGGGTGAGACAACGCATTGGCAGGAGGCCAACTGGAAGATCATCTTCGGTGGCATCAAGAAGTACGTATCCGCTACCAAGGGTCACTTTAGCAATGAGATAGTTGTATTTGGTCAGTATCGGATAGGTAGGATGGACTTTGCCATTATCAACAGTACTGAGTATGACAGGCGCAGCAACAAGATCCACAGCCTGAAGCATGGAGATCAGCAGAGCGTTAATATCGGCACAGTTGCCGGTCCTTTCATCGTATGTCTTTTTTATGTTTTGTGACGGCAAGAAAGAATTCCTTTCATTCCATTTTGTATGGCTGCTCACGAAAGAATATACAGCCGCCATTCGCTCCGCGGGTTCAGTATATTTGGCCATGATGGCGTCAGTGACATCTTTGTAAAAGCCTTTTTTACTCATGTTCGGCCCAAAGTTCTCATTTTCCATAAGCTCAGTCACCACCTCATTCCAGTTACCGAGTACATTTTCGATTTTTCCGTCGAAATGTTTAAAAGAAGAAAGTTGGAAATCGACTCCCAGGAAGTAGTTGCGAAAATTGCCCACAAAGCTTTCGTCGCGAAGGGCCGGCACATCCTTAGCGATCCAGTGCATGGTGTTTTCAGTGTAATCAACTTTACCACTGGATATACCACCAGTACTACCACCTCCTATCGAAAGATCAGATCTTTGAATATTTGTCCATGTAATGGCTGCGGCCTTGCTATTGGTCTCAAATTGGAAAAACGAGCCAAATCCACTGGAATTTTTCATGTAAGTGAAATAATCAGGGATCGACACGTAGTATTCGCTCCAGCGGATGGGGATCGATCGCTGGAAGTACCACGAATCTAGTATAGTCCACATATTGGATGAAATAGAATATGTGAATTCGATGACCGATCCCTCTTTTACGCTGGGAAGTGTAAACTTTATCGATGTATAATTTGTGCTGGTTTTCTCTTCGAAGATATTTTCCTTTTCCAGTTTACTCTTGATCAACTTACCGTTTTCCAGGTTATAGGTAAAGCCTTTCAATTGGTTCAATTCCTCCTTTCGTTCACCTTTACTATAAAGGGATTTTGATATTGTCGCAAAGTCATAGCCGTCCTTGGTGAGAATTTTTATCCGGCAGGTTCGCTTCAATTCCTGAAGCCACTGGCCGTTTGTCTGGTCGAAGCGGAAATTGAGCTGGCCGTAATCGCACAGCACTACAGCCTCGGCGTCAGGATCGGCATCGTATTTTGCCATCTGAAGGTCGGCCATATCCACCTCGCCAAATTTTATCGGCATTTTTTGAGCATGGATCGGAAGATAAATGAGGCATAGCAATACAAGGAAAGCAGGGATACGCAGGGTTTTCATAATAAAAAGTTTAAAAAGGGTGTATAAAAAATTCTGTAATATCAATTTTAGGTAAAAGTGTAACTAATGTAAAAAGTAAATGCGGGAAATGCAATATCCCAGATGCCTTCGGGACAAAGCCAGAGTCGAATTGGTGTAAGAAAAATGCGTGATTGTACCGCTTATAACAACGATTGAAGATCTTTTTCTTCGTCGATATCAATGGCTCCTCCGAAAAATGGAATTTCTACGATGTTTTCCAGGTGTGCAGCGAAAATCTTTTTGCCGCCCTCATCACCCTTTAGGGTTTTCAACTGGTCAAAATAGTGACTATCAACCAACACCGGAACGCCGAACGTCCCAGAATAAGCCGATGCAACGATCATAGGCCGTGATGGATCATAGGTGTCAGCCAGTTTTTTCAGATGTGCCGCATCTACAAATGGCTGATCGACCACTGTGATGATGACCGCATTCAGGTGTGGATTAATTGCCAAAAGATATGTCAAGCCATTTCTGATGGATGTCCCAAGGCCTTCTTTCCAATCCATATTGTAAAACTGCGAAATATCCATGTCGGCAATTTCGGCAGATATCTTCTTATGATCATAGCCGGTCACGACCGTTACCTTTCCGACGCCGGAGTTTAGCGCTTCCAGAACGATTCGCCGGATCAATGTGGTGCCCTGGAATTTCAGCAATTGTTTTGGTTGTCCCAGCCGGCTTGATGAACCCGCGGCAAGAATGAGTATTTCGATATCTGTTCTGGTGCCAATCATTAGATTACTATTGTTAAAGTATTATCGAATTTAAAACAATTAATCATGAAATCGGATTGTTATGACGATAATCTGGAGAGAGAAAAAGGCCGATCGCATAGAAAATGAATAGGGGTAGTAGACATTGGTTTATTATCTTTGCGTCCGAAGTAAGCATCAGTAATCCAATTATATACACAAAACAAAATTGAACATGTCAACTGCATTAGTAGGAATCATCATGGGAAGCCAGTCGGATCTCAGCATTATGGAGGAGGCGGCAACATTTCTAAAAAGTGTCGGCATCAGCTATGAAATCAATATCATCTCTGCGCATCGCGCACCGGATGTGCTGGCCGATTGGGCAACAGGCGCACGCGAACGTGGTATGAAAGTAATCATTGCGGGAGCAGGTGGAGCTGCGCATCTGCCTGGAGTCACTGCCGCTTTTACCACGCTACCGGTTATCGGTGTGCCGGTGCGGTCACGCATCTCTATCGACGGATGGGATTCAATCCTGTCAATCCTGCAAATGCCCAGTGGTGTACCCGTCGCAACTGTAGCGCTTGACGGCGCCCGCAATGCCGGAATACTCGCAGCGCAAATTATTGGGACTTACGACGAAAATATAGCTGGTAAGTTGGCGAATATGAAAAAGGAAATGCGTGAGAAAGTAATAGAATCATCAAGGGAGCTTCGCGAAAAAAATAAATAGGCAGTTAGGCGTCCCTTCTTTGATCAATACTGAAGACAGGACGCCTACCTTTTTTTTGTCCGACGGAATTTTAGTTTGGAATCATCCACTTCAGGTTGTGCTTTTTTCCATCCCCTTGCCTCAAGGTAGCTTTTAACCAAAAAATAGCCTGAAA